>JALYLL010000183.1 GCA_030774255.1 Chloroflexota bacterium
GCGACCAGGTCACGATCAGGACGCCGGACGGCGTTGAACTCAAATTTGTAGTCACCGAGGTCCACCCCCGCGTCCCTCCGGCCGACACAAGCTGGCTCCAGCCTGCAGGTGATGAGCGGCTCACTCTTCAAACTTCGACCGGACCGAACAGTGGGGATCCGCGTTTCGTGGTGATCGCCGCCCCCGCATAAGTTCTTTCCTCGCGTAACGACTTCGTATCGCGAGAAACATCGAGCGACCCAGCGACCAACGTCACGCACGCACTGTTTGTTGGGCCGCGAAGTCTTCACGAAATCGACACATTGTGGAGTCGGTCGTGCAAAGTGCCCGGCCCGTGTTCCGGGAGGCACTGGCGCGGGCGGGCGTCTTCGTATTCGTGTTCGCTTGTCTCGTTTCATTTCTGGCCCCATCGGTTCCGAGCCACTTGCGCTCAATATCGGTAGCGAGCGCGTTCGGAGGTCACGCCCGCACCAACATCGGCGCTGGCGGTCGCGACGTTACCGCCACTGCCTCAGTCGCCGACGGGCGGGATCGTCGTCGCCTCTTGGTACGGGCCAGGCTTCTACGGAAACCGCACCGCGTGCGGGCAGGTCTACACACCGGAGATCATCGGCGTCGCCCACCGCACGCTTCGCTGCGGCACGATGCTCGTGCTCGAGTACCGCGGACGCACCATGACCGTTCCCGTTATCGATCGTGGCCCGTATATCGCGGGTCGCACGCTCGACCTTTCGTACGCGACCCGTCTTGCGATGGGCTGTGCCGACCTCTGCACGCTTTCCATGCGTATCGCGGAGTGAGTGTCCCCCGACCGTCCGCCTAGCCGCCCGGATACTCAGCGGGCTGGCGAGCGCTGGCATACGTCTTGCAGCCGCCGTTGCCACCTAGCCCGGGCAACACACGGCCAACTCGATGGGCGAGAAAGGGTGACGCCATGACGCGGAACAAGGGAGCGATGACGGTCGCCGAGGCAGGACGGCGCGGAGGTGCGACGACTGCGCAGCGACATGGCCCAGAGTTCTACGAGCAGATCGGCAAAAAGGGTGGCAAGACCACCGCGCAGCGGCACGGCTCCGACTTCTACGAGCAGATCGGCAAGCAAGGCGGACAGAAGGTGAAGGAGCTCTACGGACCGCGCTTCTACGGACGTATCGGAAAGATCGGCGGCGACACCGTCTCCGAAAAGTACGGTCACGAGCACTTTGAAGAGATCGGCAAGAAGGGCGGACAGAAAGTCGCCGAGCTCATCGCAAGAGGCAGGCAGGCGACATAACTACCTTCGTCGACGGCACGGAGAGCGAGCGAGGAACCGAGGTGCGGCCTACTTTGGGCGCGCATGATCCGATTCCGATCGCGATCCATCCCCGTTTCCCATTGACACGCATGGGCCGCTCTATATCGTCGCGATCTGTACGCACAGGCCCCGTTTCGGGGCCTCCGTGTACCGAGAAGCGAACGACCCGCACGGTCGTAGAGGGAAGGGCAGTGGATCAGGTCGCGGCGCCACTCGTGGCCGTCGAGTGGGAGGACATCACCGCCTACTCGCGGACCGCGCTCCCCGAGGATTTCGAGTCGTACCGTCTGCGGAAGCTCACCTGCGGTCTCTTGTGGAAGGAAACCCCCGAGTACGTCGTGATCGTCGGCGACTACGACATCACCAACGAGGGTCGCGACTACCGGCACAACGATTTCCACATCATTCCTCGAGGCGTGATCCGTCAGCTGACCTATCTGCGCGAGACCGCCAGCCCGCTCGTCGCCCTCGAGGTCGAGGCCAGCTAAAGACCCTCTAAGAAAGCGGCGGAAACTAAAACCCTTCCGCCCGCCGGTACGTATCTAGGGATACGGAAACCGGAAAGGCCGATCGACGGTATTGGAACAAAGGATCGGTCTTGACCGTTTTCCTCCCTGGAGGTTTCGCGCTAAATGACCCTTCGAGCTGAGCTCTACTGCTATTTCTGCGGCCACGGCCTTGGCGAAGTGCTCGTACCCACGAGCGCGCGCCGGCCGACCGTCGAGCAACTTCGCACCGCCTACGACCTCGCCGGCGGCCGTGAGGCGCCGGTCTGGAACGACGGCGACCAGCCGCTTTGCCCCCGTTGCGGCGGACAGCTGTTCCTCGAGCGTTTCGAGCACGAGGTGATCCGCGCCAGCGAGCGTCGCACGCTGAAGCGCGCGAGCTGATCTAAGCCCGCAAGCCGGGGTCGCTTGCATCTTGAGTGCAGCGCCTGGCTTCCACGCTGGTAGGACTTCTCGCCGGGTATCTCGTTGCCCGACGTGTTCTCGGGCGGAGCGCCCGATCGGTCACCGCACTGACCGATCGTCAGCGTGAGGTGCTGCGCGCGGTCGCGGGCGGTCTGTCGACGAAAGAGATCGCCGATCTCCTCGGGATCACCGAAGCCAGCGTGAACACTCACGTCCGTCGAGCGCGCGCGATCCTTGGCGCGCCAACGCGAGCGGCCGCGGCCGCCCGCGTGACGGGTCATGTGGTCGTCGTGCCCTCGAGGCCGAGGCGACCGGCCGCGTCATCCATCGCGCGCACGACCTCCCCGATGAGGTCGTCGAACGGCATGCCCATGTCTTCCGCGCCTTTCAGCATCATGTCGCGGCTCACCGCGCGCGCGAAGGCCTTGTCTTTCATCTTCTTCCGCACGGATGTCGCATCTACGTCTCGCACCGCCTTCGACGGCTTGACCAGCGCGACCGCGGTCACGAACCCGCAGAGCTCGTCGACGGCGTAGAGCGTCTTCTCCATCGCGGTCACCCGAGGGACGCCGGTGTGATCGCCGTGGCTTTGTATCGCGTGGACGATGGGTGCGGGTAGGCCGGCCTGCTCGAGGATCGGTTTCCCGTTCTGCGGGTGCCCTGCCGGGTCACGCTCGTAGTCGAAGTCGTGGAGTAACCCGGTGATCGCCCAGGTGTCCTCGTTCTCGCCGTTCGCGCGCGCGAATCGGCGCATTGCCGCCTCGACCGCGAGGCCATGCTTGCGAAGGCTCTCCGACTTGGTGTGTTCGCACAAAAGGTCCCAAGCCTCATCACGCGTCACTCGCCCACCTCCCGCGCGATCCTAGCGAACGCGTTACCGTCGCCTTGGTGACCGGCTGCGGCTGCCTCGTCGTTCTCGCGGGCATCGTCGCGCTTCTCGTCATCTTCGTTCGTGGCTCCTTCGACTCCGGCGAGCCGATCGACACCGCCGTCGCGCTTCTGGTCGTGGCCGTCCTAGCCATCCAGCGGTGGCAGCGGGAACGGTCCCCGCACGAGCTCGTAGGCGCGCGCCGCGCGTAGGGCAACGGCCTCGTCCCACATCCGCGCCGCGAATTGCATACCGATCGGTATGCCGTCAGGGTCGATCCCGCAGGGAACGGAGATGGCGGGCTGGCCCGTGAGGTCGAAGATCCTCGTGATCCGTGTCCATTCACTCGGCCGCGGGAGCTCCTTCGCTTCCTCGATCGTCCAGGCGCGCGATGGCACCGTCGGCATCGCGAGGACGTCGACGCCGTCCAGGTCGCGGTCGGCCGCTCCCGCGCGCGCCTCGCGGAGAAGCCTCATCGATCGCGCGTAGGTCTCCGCGTCCACATCGCCCTGCGATGCGAGACGCGACCGGATGAGCGGGCCGTACTCCGCCGAGCGTCCCGGGAACGCGCCCTCGTGATACGCCCGCGCCTCGATACCGAGGACCGCGCTCGACGCCGCCGCGTACTCCGCCGCACGCGGCCAACGGATCTCCACGACCTCGGCCCCCGCCCGCGCGAACGCCTCGATCGCGTCGCGCACCGCCCGGGCGATCGCCGCATCGCATTGGTCCCACACGTGATCGGTCGGTACGCCGACGCGAAGCCCTGACGCGCCCCGATCGATCCCCGCGAGAAAGTCCGGCACCGCTCGCTCCGCTGAGATCGGATCGCGTGGGTCGAACCCCGCGATCGCCTGGGTCGCGATGGCGACATCGCGCACGGTGCGTGCGAGCGGGCCGGGATGATCGAGCGACCACGCGAGCGGGACCGCGCCGAAGAGGCTCGCTCGCCCGAATGTCGGCTTGAGGCCGACGCATCCGCAGAGGGAAGCCGGGATGCGGATGCTTCCTCCGGTGTCGCTCCCGAGCGTCGCGTACGCCTCGCCGGCCGCGACCGCGACGGCGGATCCGCCGGACGAGCCGCCGGGTATTTTCGCCGTGTCCCACGGGTTGTGGACGTCACCGAAATGCGGGTTCACCGAGCTGACGCCGTACGCGAACTCGTGGAGCCCGAGCTTGCCGAGGAGCACCGCGCCCGCTTCGCGAAGCTTGCGCACGACCGTCGCGTCCTCCTCGGGGATCCAGTCGGCGAGGATCCGCGAGCCGGCCGTCGTGCGGATCCCGTGTGTCGCGAAGAGGTCCTTGACCGCGACGGGTATCCCGTGCAGCGGGCCTCGGTACCGCCCGGCTCCGATCTCGTCTCCCGCTTCGCGCGCCTGCGCGCGCGCAAGGTCCGCGGTCACCGTCACGAACGCGTTGAGCCGTGGCTCGACCGATTCGATGCGCGCGAGGCATGCCTCGGTCAGCTCCGCCGGCGATATGCGGCGATCGCGCACCAGGGCGGCGGCAGCCTCGAGTGTGAGTTGGGTCGTCTCGGTCACGGCGGGCACGGACGTGCCGACGGCTAGCGGCGCTTCTCCGACACTCGAGATGTGCGGACTCGCACCGCGAAGATGACGCCGAGGATCACCGCGACGACGGCTCCGGCGATCAGAGCCTCGAGGGTTCCGCTGCCGGCGTCAGGAGAGATGCCGAAGAGCTCTTCGATCCAGTCCACGAGATGGTTCCTCCCCCAGGATGCGTTCACTCGCATCATCGCATTTCGCGGGTGCGCGAGCGCTCAGCCCGGTACGGCCTCGACGACGAGCGTGCCGGCGTTCACGGTCAGGGACGTCACGCGGACGCCGGACGGGATGTTCGCGGCAAGGACGCGCGCGAACGTCTCGGCCACGTTCTGTTTTGTCGAATCGGGAAGATCCAGACCCACGAAGGTCGCCGACTCGATCTTCGCACCCGCGCTGCCGTTCGAGACCAAGGGAGACGCGACCACGACGACAGGGCCGCTGATGATGAACGCGCGGCCGGTCGCGGTGAGGGTGAGCTTTCCCGGATCGAGCTTGATCTTCGGATCCGCCACGGTGATCCCGTTCACGGTCAACGGCATGTAGCCCTGGGCTGCCTTCGTCAGCTCCTGCTCCGTGAGCGTCACCGTGATCGTGCGCGGTCCGGTCGCGGTGGGCACGGGCGTCGCTGCGGTCGACGACGGTCGGACGCTAGCCCGAACGGCGGGCGACGACGGCGCGGGACCGAATTCTCCGCGCGCGGCCATGCCGATGATGACGGCGGCGAGGATCACGACGAGCGCTGCGAGGACGCGCACCGCTAGACGCTAATGCGAGAGGGGATCGACGATCCTTCCGTTCTCTTTGACTTCCCAGTGCACGTGCGGTCCGGTGGTCGCACCGGTCATCCCGATGAGCGCGATCGGTTGGCCGCGCGCGACGTGATCGCCGATGGACACGAGCGCCGCAGACGTGTGGTAGTAGCAGCTCTCGAAGCCTTCGGCGTGCTGCACGCAAACGCGGCGGCCCCCGACCTGGACCCAGCCGGCGGCGTCGACGACGCCGTCATCCGCGGCGACGATGATCGAGCCATACGGCGCGGCGATGTCGACGCCCGTGTGGTTGCCCTGCAGGAACTGACTGACCGCGCCCGCCACTGGCCGGACGAAGCGGCGCGATGCGCCGTCGATGCGGCCGAGGCGTGAGCGCGCTGCGGGGTCGGCCCGTAGGTCCACGCCCTGACCGCTCGCGACCCCGCACCGGTACAGCTCGAGCTGTGTCTCGTAGAGGCCGGTCCGGCTCACGCCAGTGAACCAACGGCCATCGGGGCTGAACGAGCGAGTGCCGAACAGATTGGGAAGGGTCGCGATCGAGCGGTCCTGCTCGTCGGTCGGATCCCATACCGGGATGCGGTCGAACACGTTCCCGCCGGGCACGGTCGCGGACACCGCCCCGACGAGCAGCCGACCGTCGGCGGTCCAACCGTGCACGGTGCCGGCGAACGTCGAGATCGATGCGGCCTCCTCGGCCCCGCTTGGGTCGATGAGCGCGAGCTTGGCGTTCGAACGGACGAGAAGGGTCTCGCCCTTCGGCGCCCATTCCGTGAAGGTCGTGTCCGGATCCTCGAGCTTTCTCATCTGGCCCGTCGCCGTCACCCCGATGTAACGCTCCGTCGTGCCGTCGAGGGAGTACCGCGCGATCGTGAACCGCTTCGCGTCGGCGCTGAAGTACGAGTCGTCCCGCGGATATCTGGGGATGAGGTCGGGATCGACGTGGGCGATCGTTTGAGCCTCGCCGTTGCGCCACACGCGGATCTCGTCGTCGTACCAGTAATACAGCTCGTCCCCGTTCCAACGGACTTCAGGCGACGAGGCCTCGATGGTCCCCGCGATGGTCCCAGCCAGATTCACATACAGATAGCCGTCGTCGCGCCAATAGGAAAGGTAAGCGCCCGATCCCGACCACTGCGGGCG
Organism: Chloroflexota bacterium; assembly: GCA_030774255.1. Lineage (GTDB taxonomy): Bacteria > Chloroflexota > Limnocylindria > P2-11E > P2-11E > 3-1-20CM-2-70-9. Next base: position 6,549 of record JALYLL010000183.1, read on the forward strand.
GCTGCCCTGCCCGATCTCCTGCACTCTGCCGCTCTCGAGGTAATAGACCGTGATGCGGAGCTGCTCTTCGTACCCGGTGATCGTGGTGTGCGACGGGATCACCGCGATGCGCGACATGGCCACCGCGCTCGAATCGGGCGACCAGATCGCGTTCGTCACGTTATCGAGCGCCGGGATCGACGAGCGGTCGGTGCATCGCAGCGTGTCGACCGGCGCGGTCGCACGGAGCGGCCGATCGTCGGGGAGAAAGATGTTCGCGTCGCCGTAGCTTGCTTGGGGCGCTTGCGCGCAGCCCGACAAAGCGACGACGAGCATGAAGAGACACGCGGGACCCTTCCCCCTGCTCACACGACGGATTAAAGATGCGGATCGGCCAATGCGGAATGGTCGTGAGGTATCGAACTTGATCGTTACGGGAGCGAGCGACCGAGCGATGACCTAGGCATGCGAAGAAGGAGAGCGCATCGCGAGGACGAAGACGGCGCCAAGTGCCAGATGGATGAGGAGCCCTCCCGCAGCTTGCGTAGGAAGATCGCCGACGACGATCTCGTAGCCGTTAATGAGAAGCTCGAGTGCCTGCACGACCACGTTACCGACGAGAAGCGCGCGCAGCACTTCTCCGGTCGCGTTCCGCGCCATCCAGTTGATGACGCCAAGCCCGATGAGCGTCGCTCCGACATCGCGAGAGAGGACCTTGGCTTCTACGGGAACGCCTAGGCCGAAGCCCGCGAGCATCGTGGTGGGAAAGACAAGGAGTCCGAGGCCGAAGACGATCGCGGCGACGCCGCCGATCATGAGAGCGAGACGAGGGCTCACCGCGCGGAGAGTACAAGAGCGGCAGGAAAGCGAGTTGTCCGCCGTCTTGATGAGTTGGCTGAGATGTACTGTTCCCGAAAGTTCTGAACCGGAAACCGCAGGGAGGAGCATCGATCATCCGGTCTCGGTCCAAACAAGGGTACGGGAGGCAACGATGCAGGACGCCAAGGACGTTGTACGCGAGTACCTAGAGAGGGCGTTCGTCCGACATGAAGTCGATCGCCTTGACGAGCTCGTGAGTCTGGATAGCCTCGTTCAAGCGGCCCGTGGCTTTGTATCGGCGTTCCCGGACATTGAGATGAAGTTCGAGCACACGCTGAGCGACATGCATTGGGTGGCCGTCGGTGTCAGCGCGAGCGGGACGCATCGAGGAACTTTTCAGGGACACGCTCCTACCGGCAAGCGCTGGGAGTCCCGCGCGACCGCTTGGTACGAGGTGACTGATGGGAAGATCTCCAAGGCGTGGATTGTTTGGGATTGGCTGCCGATCATGCAGGCCGTCGGCGCATTGACAACCGCGGAATCGGTGGGCGCCGTACACCCGTAGCGATCGAAGTCGACTCCGCGGTCCCGACCGGATTCGAACCGGCGATCTCGTCCTTGACAGGGACGTATGCTAGGCCGCTGCACCACGGGACCAATGCCGAAGAAAGCGCGCTTTCGCGCTCTCCCCTCACTCCATTATGAAGAAAAAGAGGCGGCGAGTGCGCTTCCTTTCACTCGCCGCCCCGCCGGTGTGGCCAAACTGACGTTCAGCTCGCTACGAGCAGTTCTCCCCGCAGTGGCCGATCCCCAATGCGCCCGTGCCGTACGACCTCGTTCACGATCCGACTCGTCTTCACGAGGCCGCTGAGCGCGAGGTCAAGACCGACCTCGCGAAGCTCCTCATATCCAAGTCCCCGATAGAGCTTGTTCGACGCCACGTAGCACATCTCGTCGTATAGGAACGGCCAGTCGACCGCGCGCCGTGACAAACAGAACGAGATGAAATCGATCGCGACCTCTGCGACACGATCTTCGGGCACCCCTTCCTTCCCCTTTGCCTTGACGGCCTCGCGCATCATCGTCACGTCATCGTCCGCGAACAAGACGATCTGTCCACGAACTTCTCCACAGACTTCTCCACAGGGCCGCATCGCGGAATCTCCTGCGATTTCCATGAATGTGCTTGTCATCGGTACCTCTGTCCGCTGATGCGACGACGTTCTTTTACCTCGCGTGCACTTGCGCGGTCGAGTGCCCCATCCCCAAAGCGAGCGCGAACTGCGTCTAACGCGGCGTTCAGCCTCGTGTGACGGGCGGCGTCGAACAACCCGAGCTGCTGCCCTTCGCTCACTCCCGAGACGGAAACGCCGACGAGCCGGACCGGGCTCGTGCGGCCGCCCTCGCGGTCTTCCGCCAGCGCATCGCGAAGAAGCTGTCGCGCGATGCGGAAGATGGTCACGTCGTCGTCCGTCGGTTCGCGAAGCGTGCGTTGCCGGGTCCGGGTCTCGAACGGAGCGACGCGAAGGGTCATCGTGATCGTCCTGCCACGCAGCGCGTGATCGCGAAGGCGCCGGCCGACGCCTTCCGCAAGACGAAGGAGCGTCGATTCGATCTTTGATGGGTCCAGGGTGTTCTCGTCGAACGTGTGCGAGTGGCCCACCGACTTCGGGACGTGCCCGCTTTGGACCTCGCCCTCGTCGATGCCGTTCGCGCGCTCCCAGATGTCGGTTCCGTGCTCGCCCAGGCGGCTCTCGAGGACCCTGCGGTCGAACGCGGCGAGCTCCCCGATCGTTTTCAGATCCCAACCGGCCAGCACCTCGCGCGTTCGGGGCCCAACGCCCCAGAGACGCTCCAGCGGAAGGGGCGCCAAGAACGCAGCCTCGCCCCCGTCGGGCACGATGACGAGGCCGTCCGGCTTGCGCAGGTCTGAGCCGACCTTCGCACAGAGCTTGTTCGCCGCGACGCCGACCGAGACGACGAGACCGCAGCGTTCTCGCACCGCTCGCTTGATCTTTTTGGCCATCGCGACGGCGCCCCCGAACAGATGCTCGGTCGCGGTCACGTCGAGGAACGCCTCGTCCAGCGAGATTGGCTCGACGAGCGGCGTTTGCTCGTCAAAGATCGCCATGACCGCATCGGACGCCTCGAGATAGCGGTCGAAGTTGCCCGGCACGTAGATGCCGTCCGGGCAGAGCCTTCCCGCGATCGCGAGCGGCATGGCCG
>JALYLL010000184.1 GCA_030774255.1 Chloroflexota bacterium
GGCTGATCGCACCACGGCCACCCGCCGTCCGGGCGCTGCCGGCCGATCAGACCGGCGAGGTCGCTCGCGATGCGGCCGTCGCGATTGTTCGAGACACCGGCGCTCTTCTCGGCACGGCGAACCGCGAGCGTCGCTATGAGCCGGCTGGCGACGTACTCGGCGCCTTCATACGCCACTGGCGCGAGCCACTTGAGCTCGTCGGACATCGAACCGGTGAGCGCGGATTGCACCGACACCGAGAGCGAGCCGTGCTTCGTGTCGGCGAAGTTCGGTAGGTAGACCGCCTCGAGCTGTCCGTCCTTCGTCACGATGCCGCCGGTCGCGGTCGTCTCGGGGGTCATGTCGATCAGCACGGGCAGCTCCTGCACGACCGCATCGGACAGGTCGCCGGGCCCGGTCGCGGTGAAGGTGAGCTTCGCGGTCCCTTCGGCCTCGACCTTCGCAGGCCAGCCGACGATGACCGATTCGCTCGGGTGGATCGTCACGCTCTGCGCGAGGGCGCCGGTGACGGTCACGCCCTCGGCCTTGAGCGTCACGTTCACCGCAGCGTCGCTCTTCGTCGCGTTGCGCACGAGCGTGCGGAGCTCGACCGAATCACCGACGCGGAGCGCGCGCGGTAACGCCGGTCGCAGGAGGAGGGGCTGTGTCGAGAGAAGCTCGCTCGTGCCCTCGCCGACCATGGTGTCGCCGCTGATCGCGCGCGCCTGCATTCGCCAGGTGGTCAGGTTGTCGGGCATCTTCACGTCGACGCTCGCGGTCCCGTCGTCCTTGGTCGTGACCTGCGCGCTCCAGTAGGCGGTGTTGCGGAAGTCCTGTCGCACCTGTTGAGTGACGAGACCGCTCCCGCCCTTGCCCTGCTTGGGCGGCTCGGCGATCACGTCGTTCCATCTGTTCACCGAGACGGCCATCGACGAGGCCGTGGTCACGCTGAGCCCGCGCTCGAACCAGAACGCGCGCAGGCCGTCGGGACCCGTCTCGTCTTGCAGCGAGAGCACGGCGCGATCGACGACCGCGAGCGAGAGCTCCGACCGGACGGGCTTTCCGTTCGAGTCGGTGACCTTGATGTCGTAGTGCACGACGTCGCCGGGTTTCGCTTGATCACGATCGGGCGTGATCTTGACGTTGAGTACGCGCGTCGTGGTCGAGACAGGAAGCTGAACATATCCGACCTTGTAGCGCGGGATCGGGTCGCCCGACGTGGGCGGCCAGTACATGACGACCGAGACAAAGACATCCGGTACGGACGCGTCGGTGATCGGGATGCGCAGCCGTTCGCTGTTCGTCGCGAGCTTGCGCACCTCGCGCGTCTTGATCTTGCCGCGCTCGACGGTGATGAGCGCCGTCGCACCGGGGAATGGCGCGGGCACGAGCACGTCGGCTGTCTCGCCAACCTCGTAGCGCTCCTTGTCGGCGACGAGCTTCACCACGTCGTCGTTCGTGACCTGCCAGCTCGCGCGCGTGGTGCCCCAGACCCATAGGTACGTTCCCGCACGCGCGGTGCGCCCCTTCGCGTCGGTGACCTCGGCGACGAGCCTGAGCGTTCCGGACTTCGCCGGCCGGTACGTGACCGAGCCCTCGCCCTTGCCGTTTGTCGTCGTCTGCAGCGTCGTGATCAGCGTGTCCTTGGGCTCGCTCCGGTAGAGGCGACCGCCGCCGGGGATCACCTGCTTGGTCGTGATCCACTGCCGGTCGTAGACACGCACGGTGACCGCGCGACCGGGCAGGACCTTTCCGTCCGTGTCGACGGTCACGAGATCGATGCGTGTGTTCGCGCCTTCGTTCGCCACGAACTGGGCCGGGTGGATGCCGGCGTAGAGCGACGCCGGGTGCACGGTGACGGTGGTGCTGCCCGCCACGACCTGGCCGTTCTGATCTTTGACGGCAGCGGAGAGCGTGAATCGCTGCGCGCCTTCGGAGGTCGCGAGGGTCGCCGGGATCCCGAAGCGGGCCACGCCGCCGCTTTCCGTCGTTGCGGTCCCCTTCGCGCGGAGCGCATCGCGCGCGACGAACGGTTTGCTGTAGTCGAAATCGTTGAAGGAATAGAGCTCGTAGCCCTTCGCTCGCATGAAGAAAGGATCGGCGAGCGCCGACCAGTCGACCGGCGCGCCGGAGAGCGCACCACCGAAGAAGAAGCTCGCGGTTGCGCTGGCGTCGATCGTGTCGCCGTCGGCGTACGCGGTCTTCGATGCCGCGACGGCCACTTCGAACTCAGGCTTGCGGAACTCGGCGACGAGGAAGGTGTTGCCGGCGAAGCCGAACTTCAGAGTGGACTGATCGGTCAATGTGACGGAGTAGTTACCGGTCGGGGCGTCGCTCGGAAGGACGAAGCTCCCCGCGAACGAACCGAAATCGTTCGGCCGCATAGACGTCTGGCTCACCTGCTGGCCGCGCGCGTTCATGATCGTCACGAGGTACGTCGCGCTGGTCGATGGCAGCGAGTACTGGGCATCGTCGTCGCTGCGCACGATGCCCTTCCACTGGACGGTCTCGCCGGGCCGGTAGATCGGCCGGTCCGTGTAGAGCTGCCCGACCCAGTCGCGGGTGCCGTCGCCCGGGAGGCCGAACTGGTAGGCGTTCAACGAAGGCCAGCGCGTGCTGAGCACCGCGCTTCGCCCGCCGCCATCGATCCAGAAGAACGCGGAACGATCGACGCTGGGGAGAAACGGCGGCTGTTTGAACGAGGCGAGACCGTTGGCGTCGGTGACCACCTCGCCGGGCGACAGCGGGCCGGTCTGCCGGACCGTCACGCCCGCGAGCGGCGCGCCGCCATCGTGGTCGAGCGCCCAGACGAGAACCTCGTCGACGGAGCTCTTCGTGACGAGGACGGTGTCGACGACCGCGAACGCGAACTGGGATTTGAACTGGCCGCTCGTTCGCAGGAAGTAGTAGCCCCTCGGAAGCGTGCCGCCTCCGGAGAGCGACGTCGAGCCCAGCACGACCTCGTCTTTCGGGCCGCGCACCGTCTCGGTCCACGTGCGAAGAGCGTGCTGCGACGGACTCCAGTCCTTCGTGTTGAAACCGTAGTCGTGCATCAGACGCCGGCCCTCGTCCGGGGTCAGCGGCCACAGCGTGAAGTCGACCGTCGGGAGGTTGGTGGTCTGGTAGTAGAGGATCGGTTCGGCCGACGATGAGTACAGCGCGGCCGCGCTGTAGCCAGGGAGCGCGAGGGAGACCGATGGCACGACCTGACCCGTCGTGAACGAAAAGCGGTATCCACCCATTACCGCTCCGTACCGGTCGGTCGCACCGGGCAGAAGGTCGACCGTGTAGGTCGTCTCCGGCTTGAGCGCCACACTGACGTTCACGTTCTGCTCGCTCGTGTACACGCGGTCCTCCAGTTCGGCCGCCGTGAAACCTGAAACGCGGACCTTGTCGGCGAGCGTCGCCGGATCCATCGGCGTCGCGAATTGGATATTCACGCCGTACCGTTGCGCGTTCTTGTCACCGTTCGCTGGCGAGGTGGACGCGACCGATGGAAGGGCGATGGTCGTGAAGCTGGATGTGCGGACGTTCGCCGTGACGGCGCCGTGCGCTCCTTTGAGGCCCCTGTCGACGGTGACTGTGTAGCGCGTCTTCGGGGCCAGGCGCTCGGTCGGATTGAACGAGAGCAGCGTGCGTGTGTCGTTCCATTTGAGCGTGCCTGGCGCTGCAGCGCTGCTCTCCGCGTTCACGATGCTGAAGCCGGCCGACGCGGAAGGGTCCATCGGCTGGTTGAACGTGACGTCGACTTGCTGCCACGGACCGCAATAGATCCAGTTCGTGTCGGGCTGGATCAGATCGACGGCGGGCGTGATCGTCGTGAACGTCGCGGTGAAGTCCTGTTGCAGCACCCCATCCGCGGCGGAGGTGAGGCCCTTCGCCACTTTCAGGTGATACATCGTCGCGGGCGCGAGATCAGTCGGGAGGAAGCGGTAGATAGAGGTGTTGAGCCATTCGCCGGTGCCATGGAGTGCGGGCTCGAACGTCACGACCGGATCGGTGCGTTGCGCCGAGAGCGTGGTGAGCGGCGCGACCGAGCGGCTGAACTGCACGAAGAGCTGCGCGGCGAGCGGGACTTCGGTGTCGCCGTCGCCTGGGATGATCTGCTGGACCGCGAGCTGGCCGGTCACGGTGAACTTCTTCGTGATCGCGTTTGAAACACCCGCGTCTGGGCGCGCTGGCACGATGACGGTGTAGGTCGACCCGCGCACGAACCCCGGGAAGTCGGGCTGGAACAGCGCGGTGCGTGCGCCGAGCCAGGCGTAGCTGCCCTTTGTCTCGGGGATGACCTGGAACAGCGCCTCCGGTGCGCGCTCCTCCGGCGTCTTTGCGAACGTGACGGTGACGGGCCCGAGGCGGGAGACATCCTCGCCCTGCGGAAAGATCGTGAACGCCGCCGGCTCGACGAGTGACGCACTCGGCGCGCGGCCGACGATCTGGAACAATCCGGCGAGCAGGCTGAGAACAAGCACGGTCGCGATCGCGGGCCGGAACTCGCGAAGACGCGCGAGGACGTCACGGGGGCCGGGGGGCGGAGCCCCCCGATCGCTCATCGCTTCACCTCGAATGCCGACGTGACCGTCACGACGGAGCCGTCGGCCAGATGCGCGGTTGCTCGAAGCGTGTGCGTGCCTTGCACGAGTGGCCACAGGATCCACGGGTCCGTGCCCGGCGCGTCGCCGATGACCAGGCCGTCCACGGCGAACGTGACGCGCTCGATGCCCCGCGCCGCCACGGCGCG
>JALYLL010000185.1 GCA_030774255.1 Chloroflexota bacterium
AGCTTCTACATACACCTGGTCGTCTTCGTCACCGCCCTTTTGGTCTTCGGCTACGGGCAACGGGCGCTCCGGCTCGTTCTCCAGGGCGCGTATCTCGGTGACGGCTCGCAGTTCAACCAATTCGGGCCCGGGGCCTTCGGTCTCGAGGCCGACTGGCCGGCGCGCGCCGCCGGCGCGGCGGCGATGGCGCTCACCGCGGTCGCGGTGCTCGCCTATCACCTGTGGCTCTCGAATCAGGATCGGCGGGCGGTCCCGATCGTCGGACGCGCCGCCTCGCTGCGGCACCTCGCGCTATATGGCCTCGCGCTGATCGGCCTCTTCTGGTCCGCGTCCACCACCGTCAGCACGCTCGCGGGTATCTGGGGGCGAATCGCCGATGCGGTCGCGCCGATCCCCGGATTCAGCAATCAGTTCGTCCCGCCGCCCGGCGTCCAGGTGCCGCCTCGCCCGAGTCAGGACGATCAGCTCCGCTTCCAGCTCATCGGCGCGGTCCCGGCGATCCTCGCCGGCCTCGCTCTCTGGCTCGGCACGTGGATCCCGTTGCAGCGCGGACTGCAGGCCGCCACACCTGACGGTGACATCGAGCGGGCCTCCCTCGTGCGCAAGCTCTTTATCTATCTGATCGTCCTCGTCTCTGCGCTCGCGGTGCTGCTCAGCGCGACCGTGGCCATCTCGAGCATCGTCGAACGGATTCTGGGAACGCCCGCCCGTGAGGAGTTCCGGAACATCGAGCACGACCTCGGCGCCCCGGTGACCAACCTGATCGTCTTCGCAACCGTCTGGCTCTTCCACCGCAGGGTCGTGCAGTCCGAGGCCGCGCGCGAGACGGAGGTCGAGCGCGCCGCGACGATCCGTCGTCTGTACACCTATCTCATCGCGGCGATCGGGCTCGGCATGCTTGCGATCGGTGCCGCCGGTGCGATCGGTGTATTCGGCAGCGGGCTCACGGGCTTGAACACGCACGGCAATGGCGAGACCGCCACATACATCGCGCTCGTGCTCGTTGGCGCGCCGGCGTGGGCGCTCGCGTGGTGGCCCGCGCAGCGCAGGCTGACCGACGACGAGCGCCGCTCGCTCCCGCGTCGGGCTTACCTCTATCTCGCGATCCTCGGCGGTGTCATCGGGGTGCTCGTGTTCGGATCGGCTGCGCTCTACCGATTGCTCAACGCGGCGCTCGCCGGCGACTTCCCTCTCGCGACGTGGCATGACATCTGGCACTTCACCGTGGACGGCACCGTGAGCGCCGCGGCCTTCCTGTTCCACTTCGCGGCGGTCCGAGCCGACCGCAGCGCGCAGCTACCCACAGAGGCGCAGCACTCGGTCACCGTGCTCGTGCGAGCGTCAGATGCGGCTGCCGCACGCGTGCGCCTTGTGGCCGCGCTCGAAGGTCAACCGGACATCGCCATCCGCTAACCGCGGAGTTCTAGCGGACGGTCACCTCGGTGTACACGCCCTGATCGCGCATCGGGCCGACCGCCGCGACGACGGGGCGCACGTCGATGCGATACGTGCCCGCGCTGACGCCCTTCACCTTGAAGGTGAACGTCGCGATCTCGTTCGGCGCGACGGCATCTTCGCTCTGCACCGCGGGCCGACCCGGCTGCGGCCAGTTGACGGCCATCTTCGGATCGAAGTTCGCGTTGCTGCCGACGAACGCGAGACTCGCTTCGGACCCGGTACCGCGTGCCCAGGCGACCTTCCCGGTGTTTCGGAACTTGAACGTGATCGTCGCCTCGGCGCCGACCGTGAGCTGCGCCGGCGGCGTCTGGTCGATCCACGCGCTATCCAGGTCGGAGAGCTTGGGAAGCGGCGCGGTCGCCGTCGGGCTCGGGGTCGGGGTCGCCTGCGCCCGCGGTGTGGCGTTCCCGCCGCCGCACAGGCTGAACACGACGACGAGCACGAGGCCGATCGCTCCGACGAAGACCATCGCGCCGACGTGAGAGCCATCGCGCGGCGTGGCGGGATACATGGGTTAAGTGTGGAAACCGCGCGCCGCGGCGGAACGACAGCGGCGTATCAATGGCTGATCGCGGCCCGCACGCGCTCGGGCGTAACGCCGAGCCGTGCAAGGAGTTGCGTTCCGAAGCTTTGCTCGTCTTGGACGATCGCGAGGAGGAGATCTTCGGGCTCGACGGGCTTCTCCTCGGCGGACCCGTGGACGATCTGAAGGACTTCTTTGGTCTCTGGGCTGAGCGTCACTGTCCATTGGCCCTCTCGGTCGGTTCTCGGAATGACCTTTCCGAGCTCCGCGCGGATCTGCTCCAGCGTGAGGCCGAGCGTGTCGAAGATTTGCTTCATCGACGGATCTGCCTGAGTGAGGTCGGCCAACCGCGCAAGACCAAGAAGCAGATGCTCGGGACCGATGTAGTCGTGACCCATGCGGATGGCCTCGTCTTGAGCGAGCGCGAGCACACGCTTCGCTCGGTCGGTGAATCGATTGAACGGTCCAGAACCGTGTACCTGTCTCGTCGGTGGCGCCGCGCTGGTCGTGGAGGGATTGCCCGATTGAGCGAGTAGCTCGAGCACCCGGGTGCGCACCGTCGAGAGGTTGACGCCAAGCGACTCAATCACTCCCGAGGCGATGCCTTCCCCTTCACGGACCAACCCGAGCAGGAAATGCTCGGCGCCGACGTGCGGCTGGCCCATTCGCCGCGACTCATCGATCGAGAGCTCGATCACTTTCTTCGTGCGAGGCGAAAGAGTGATCTCGCTGGGTGACGTGGTTTGATCGCCTCGGCCGACGATGAGGTCGATGGCGGTGCGCACCTTTCCGAGCTCGATGCCCAGAGAGACGAGCGCGCGGGCGGCGACGGTGTCGCCGTCGCGGAGGAGCCCGGCGAGGAGATGCTCCGTCCCGATGTAGTTGTGGTTCTGACGGATGGCCTCGTCCTGCGCCAGAGAGAGCACGCGTTTGGCGCTTTCGTTGAAGCGGTCGAACGGCCCAACACGACCGGATCCTCGGACCGGGCCAAGCGTCGCGGTGGGACGCGGGCCGGCCCCTTTGCCCCGAGCCATCCATGCCTGGACCCCGCCCATGACGACCGCCGCGACTGCACCGCCCGCCAGTCCGGCGATGAGTGCGACCGCGATGACTTCGGGCGTCACAACGGCGACCCGTCGACGATCTCGCGAATGCGCTGCGCCGTCGCTCCGAGCGACGCAAGCGCGCGCGCACCTGTGCCTCCGCCCTCGTCGGCAAGCGCGAGCAGGAGGAGTTCGGGCGGCACTTCTCCTCGTTTGCCCTCAGCGGCGAGAGTGTTCGCGATCGCGACGATCCTCGAAATCCGTGGCGTGAAGTCGGTGCCCACCGGCGTCGGGCCGAGGATCGGCGGGACCGTTGCTTCTATCCGCCGCCGCAGCGCGTCCGCGTCGATCGCGAGGTCGCTCCAGATCCTTCCCAGTGTGGCCGTCGAGTAGAGGCGCAACGCCATCGCAAGGTTCTCGCTGCCGACGTACGAGTGGCCGTTCTGGATCGCCTCCTGCCGCGCCAGCGATACGACCTTTCGCGAGTCGGGATCCAAACCGCGGAGCGAGATCGTCTGTGCCGCAGCCATCGTCCAAGAGCCGGCACGAGGCTGCCGTTGCCGCAGCATTCCTTCGACCGTGCCGACGAGCGCGGCGCCGACGAAGCCGCCGGCCAGACCCGCGATCAGCGCGATAACCGCGACCGGGCCGAGGTCCACGCGAGGCTACTGCGGAGGGCGGGCTGCCTCGTCTGTCTGAGCGGGCGTTACGGCAGGCTCCGCGTGCGTGAGGTGCCGCGCGAGAGGACCTGAGGGAGTGCGCCACTCGGTGCTCGGGTGAGGTGCGCCAACACTCGTCCCGCCAAGATGGCGTTGCGCGCGGACGACGCCAAGCGAGACAACCAGGGCGACGAGCGCGCCGGTGATGCCGCCGGCGATCGCGGCGAGGATGATCGCGCCGTCGAAGATATTCATCGGGTGAGGCTAATCCTCACGGGCGTGTCAGTCGAGCAGTTTTCGATACTCGTCTATGCCGTAACGGAACGTCTCTTTCGTGTTCTCGAGCGCCTTCACGATGACCCGCATGGTGTTGTGGACCGCGTCCATCTTTGAGGTCACGGCCTTGTCCTTCTGGAGAATGGTGTTCAAGTCGTACGCGGCCGCGGACTTGAAGAGCATCCGGAACATCTCCATCTCTTCGTTGAGCGTTTCCGGCTTGTCCTTCGCCTTCTGGTACTCCGACCACATCGTGTCGACGCCTTTCGCCTCGATCGTGTCGATCCAGGCCCGCTCGCTCTTGTCGTCGACGGCGCGATACGAGTTGTAGACGATCTCCTTCGTGCCGGCGGGCGTGCGTCCGACGAGGAGGCGAGCCATGAACTTATCGATCGTGAGCCGCTCGACCACCACGTCCTCGTCGAAGTTGCGCTTGATGAGCATGACCGCGTGGATGCGGGCGGGCTCCATCGGATTCGTGAACACGCGCTCCTTCGGGAAGACGGTGGTGATATCGAGCATCGCCCGGGTGTTCTCGAACGCGAAGAAGCGTCCGACCATGTCGCGGAGCTTCGTCTCGTTCATCGTGTCGAAGGGTGGCTTGTTCATGCCCTTGAGCTTCGCGGCGACCGCGTCGATCGTCGCCTTGTTCTCCGTCATGAACTCCGGCGTCACGTCGGGCGCGTTCTCGAGGCGCGAGCGGACCATGTCGAACGCCGCCTGCGGAAAGTTCTCGACCAGATTCGAGCGCAGGTAGAAGACCTTCTCGCTCGTGTACGCATAGGCCTCGGGGTGTTCGACGTCCAACTCGCGCGCGCTCGCCGTGACCTCGCGGTCGTCGAGGCCGCGGCCGATGACGGTCGCGTCGCTCGACCGATGTGCCTCGAGCCAGCCGTAGGTCTGGTAGCCCTTCGCGACGTCTTCGCCCCCGTCGAGGATCCGCGCCGGCGAGAAGACTTTCCCGTCCTTCGTCCGGTACGCGTAGCGGACATAGACCCAGTCGTCGGAGTGAAAACGCGTGCCGGGGAACTCCATCACCCCGTACGTCGAGGTCGACTTGCCGGTGCCGGTCGGGGCGATGTAGAGGATGCCCTTGCCGTCCTTGGTCACGACCGCGCCGTGGATCGAGTGGATGCCGTACTCGACCGCGAGCTTGCGGCCAACCGCGCCGAGCACCCACGACTTGAGCTGACCGTAGTAGCTGGTGTTGAAGAAGATGACCGTGTCGTTCTGCCGCGAGTAGTAGGCGGCCTCGGCCTCGCTCGGCACGCGGCCGAGCGCGACGACCAGGACGTCTGGGCTCTCGGCCGGCTTCTGTCCGGTGATCCGGTGCCACTCGTCGACGCCGTACCAGTTGTCCTTCCAGTAGCCGTGAAGGTGCTCGCTATTGGTGATCGCACGCACGCGCAGCCCGTGGATCACGACGTCGTGCGTATACGTCGGCTCCTTTGCCGTCGCGACGTGCTCGAACGCGTTCGCGAGCAGCCGCTGGAACAGACCCGGCTTCGCGTCGACGGTCTTGTCGTGGACGAGCGTGCGGCCCTTGGTCCGCGTGATCGTGTTCGCCGCGCCGATCGGCGTCCCCGGCCACTCTGGCGAGGTCGCGTCAGGCGCTGCGGGGAACGTGTACAGGTCCTTCTTTTCGGATATCGCCAATCACGTACTCCCCTGTGAACTCGTGTCCGATATTAGGTTCGCTCGAGGGCTTATGCCCGCGCGGGACGCCGCCCCAAAGGCGAGGACCGCGGCCGGTTCATCGCCCGGACGATACGTCACCGATCGCGCCTTGCCGGTGGGCGACCCAGTGCTCAGACTCCCGCGATGTATGGACCTGGATCGCTTCTTACCGGGCGTCATCGGTGCGTTCGTTGGCGTGGTGGGCTGGCTTCTCGTCGGCCTGTTCATTCAGAGGCGCCAGTTCATGCGTCAGGCCCGGAACGCGGCGCGTGCCGTCTATTTCGAGCTCGACGTAAACCGGATGAACGTAGAGGTCGCGCGCGACTTCGGCTCGTTCACGCCCCTCAACCGCTCGTCGTTCGAACGGCTGCTTCCGGAGCTGGCGACGCTCATCGGTCCGGCGGAGCTGCGCACGATCGTCTCCGCATACATCGCCCACGCCGGGTACCAGCAGGCGGCATCGGACACGGAGCTGCCGCCGAGGGTTCGGCGTGAAGCCTTGGACGCGATTCTCGCCGCGCATGTCGACGCACTGGACGTTCTTCGACGATGTGCATTCAGCCGAGCCGAGCGCCGGGGACTGGGCGAGGCGTCTTCCGAGGCGGGTGTCGACGGCGCCGCGTCGAGTACGTAGCGGATCGCCGGGGAGGGACCATGCCCATCGACCACAGCGCCATCCAACGACGGATCATGAAAGCGCTGAACGAGCACAACCTTGACGAGTGGGAGACGCTCGTCACCGAGGACTACATCGAGGAGTATCCGCAATCGGGCGAAGTCATCCGAGGCCGTAAGAACGTGCGAGCTGTGATCGAAAACTATCCCGGCGGCCTACTAGACGACGGACTCGATGTCTCCAGTGCGCGCATGGCCGCGACGGAGGCCCAGTGGGTCAAGACTCCGACCTTCACATTCGTGCGCGTCGAGGGGACCGGGAACGTGGGCACCGCCGCGTTCAAGGCTCGATACCCCGACGGGTCCCTGTGGTGGGTCATCATTCTTTACGA
>JALYLL010000186.1 GCA_030774255.1 Chloroflexota bacterium
CGACGGCGCCGTCGACGCTCGGCGGAGCGTGTCGGACGCGAGCGGGAGCGACAGGATGAGGAAGGTCGTCCAGAAATAGCCGAACGGAGCGAGGTACCCGGCGGTCGCCAGCGTGAGGGCGTGCCAGGTGTTCTCGCGCGCGGGGTCGCGCCGCGCAGCAACACCCGCGAGGAGGGCGACGAGTGCGGCGGCGCCGGCGAGCGCGAGCGGGAACCACTCCGACCAGAAGAAGGCGGCGAGCTCCGGCGGTCCGGGTCGCGCGATGTGCGCGTAGACCCAATCCTGCTCGAGCAGGCGCGGTGCAAAGCGGATGTATTCCGCCGTGCGGTCTGGCATCAATAGCGCTCCCGCCGCCAGAGCGGCCGCACCGATCAGTCCGCCGGTGACGACCGGACGCCAACGGCCCGAGGCGACGTAGAAAAGCAGCAGCGTGAGCGGAAGAAACTTGAGGCCCACGGCGGCGGCGAGGAGGATGCCTGCGGGGATCGCGCGGTCGCGCAGACGCCACGCGGCGAGCGTCAGAGCGAGCGAGATGAGGTTCACGTTGCCAAGGGTCACTTCGAGAACGAGGCCCAGGAAGAAGACGTAACCGGCGGCGGCCCAAGGTCGCCATGAAGGTGGAAGCGGGCGGATGAGCGCGACGCCGACTGCCACCGCGATCACAAGTTGCAGCGCGATCCAGACCGACAGCGCGACGGTGTACGGCAGGAGCGCGAACGGTACGAACACGATCGCGACGATCGGCAGATACCGAAACTCGTCCGGCAGGCCAAGGATCGTCGTGGCGTCGGGATAGAGGGGCGCGCCGCTCAGCACGTTTCGCCCGGCGAGCCAGTACGCGTGAAAGTCGTATCCCGCGGGGAGGGCGCTCGCCACGATCGCCGCGGCAAACGACGCGAGGACCAGGACGACGACGCCCGCGGCCCAGACGATGCGGCGGCCGATCATCTGTCGCTCAAGCGTTCTCGCCGTGATATTTGCCTTTGTATCCCTCGGCGGTGGGCGACGAGAGCCGAAAGAACACGAGCTGCGCCACGCGCGCGCCGCGCTGCAGCCGGTAGCCGCGTGAGTTGAGCACCGCAAGAAGACCCTCGCCCCGCCCGGAGTAGCCCGCGTCCCAGACCGCGCCGTGTATCGCGACACCGGACCGCAGCAGGCTCGAGCGGGGACGCGAGAGCGCCATGAGATCGTTCGGAAGGTTGACCTTCTCGCGATAGGTGATGACGTACGCGCCGCGGTGCAGATCCCACCAACCGTCTTTGTCCGCCTGCACATCCTCGCGCGCCGCCGGCTCGCGGACGGTGTCGGCGGCGCCCAGCAGGCCCGGCGAGGTGAGCCGTTGCACGCGCTCCACGCGCAGATCCACGCCGTTCGGCTGGAGCTGCAGCCCCAGATCAGCGTCCTCCACCAGCGGCGGCGTCGCGGTCAGCGCCGCGCGAAGCTCTTCGCGGGAGAGGACGGTCACGCGGCGATGCTAGACGTGGATGACAGAATCGCGCGGTGCAGGTGGGTGCCAAGACCGTCGCAGCATCGAAGACCGTGATGTCGCGGACCATGCTGCCCTCCGACGCGAACCCGTACGGCAACGTCCACGGCGGCGAGGTCATGAAGCTCATCGATGCCGTCGCTGGCGCGGCTGCGACGAGACACGCCCGCGCCCGCGTCGTCACGGCGCGGATCGACGAGCTCTCGTTTCTCGCCCCGGTCTACGTCGGACACCTCGTGACCGCGAAGGCTTCGGTGAACCACGTCGGAAAGACGAGCATGGAGATCGGCGTGCGCGTCGAGGCGGAGGACATGCTCACGGGTAACGTCGCCCATGTCGCGTCGGCGTATCTCGTCTTTGTGGCCACGGACGAACATGGAAAGCCGGTCCCCCTCCCGCCGCTCGTAACAGAGACCGACGACGAGCGACGACGAATGACCGCGGCGGAGACGCGGCGCTCGTTACGGCTGCACCGACCGCGAACGACCTAGACTCCCGCCTTACCGCTGGGGAGGTGCACATGCGGAACGCCATTCGCTTCTTGGCCCCACTCGTCGCGGCCCTCGTCGTCACCGCGGCCTGTAACGCGCCCCGTGCGTCGACCACGCCGACTCCATCGGCGACCGGGACGCCGAACTTCGCCGGCAAGACTCTCAACATCGTCACCGGCGGGACCGGCGCGGTCTACATCGTCTACGGGGCCGGGCTCGCCGAGCTGCTGAACAAGAAGCTCGGCACGGCCGCGAGCGCCCAGTCGACGACCGCCTCAGTCGACAACATGAAGCTCATCCGCGATGGCAAGGCGGACCTCGCCTTCACGCTGGCCGACACCGCTTTCGACGCGGTCAACGCCAAGGGCTCGTTCGCCTCGCCCGAGAAGCCCTCGGACGCCAAGGCCCTCGCGGTCCTGTACTCGAACCTCACGCATCTCGTCGTGAAGGAATCGGGCGGCATCAACGCCGTGCCCGACCTCAAAGGTAAGCGCGTGTCGATGGGTGCGGCCGGCAGCGGTACCGAGATCATCGCGAACCGCACGCTCGAGGCGTACGGGCTGGACCCGGCCGCCGATATCTCGCGCGAGAGGCTCGGCGCTCAGGACTCCGCGAACGCGCTACGTGACGGCAAGATCGACGCGTTCTTCTTCTCCGGCGGCCTGCCCGTCCCCGCGGTACTGGACCTCGCGAGCGGCACGAAGATCAAGATGCTCGACCTGGCCGACAGCATCCAGAAGATGACAGCGAAATATGGCAACTTCTACTTCCCGATCAAGATCCCGAAGAGCACGTACAACACCGCCGCGGACGTGACCGTGTCGGGCGTGGCGAACCTCCTGGTCGTTCCATCGAGCTTCGATCCCGCGCTCGCCAGCGCGATCCTCGCCACGATGTTCGACAACAAAGCCGACCTCGTGAAGGTGCACAGCGCCGCGAACGATCTGTCCCTCGAGGCGGCCGTGGTCGGCTCCTCGATCGACTACCACCAGGGTGCGATCGACTTCTATAAGTCGAAAGGTGTCTGGAAGAAATAACGCTTTCGTCGCGCTCGGCGCGGCGATCGTGACGGCGGCGGGGGTGGCGCTCGCCACCCCCGTGTCGGTGCTCACCGTGAGCGACGGCGCGAACGAGTTCGTCGGCACGCTCACGCGCGAGGAACGCCTCGAGTACTCATACCGCCAGTCGATCTACCAGGTGACGGTGTTCGAAGAGCTCGCGCGCGACGGAACCGGCCTGCGGATCCAGCGAGTCCGGTCGAGCGACATCCGGTCGGTCGAGTACTTCGGCTGGGGTGGCGAGCCCGCGCAGTCAGATGGGCTCTGGGCGGAGGAATCGCCTCGCACGGTCGCGGTCGACCCCGAGCTCGTCATCCGGATCACGCCCGCCGGCGAGCAGGCGCTCTCGACCTCTCGGTGGCGGCTCGCCCTCAAGCCTCGCTTCGGCGAGACCGTCGTCCGGGTCCGTGCCGAGGACCGTCCCTGGGTCGTCGCGCTCCTCGAGGGCGCTCGATGACCGAACGAGCCGCGGAGCCTGAGGTCATCGCGCGGCCGGACCTCGAGGCGGTGCTGGCCGATGACAAGACCAAAGAGCTCATCGAGGAATACGAGGCCGAGGCGAGGACACGAACGTTCACCGGCTGGTGGGACAAGGTCGTCACGGGCCTCGCCGTCGCGACGACCCTCTTCGCGCTCTACTTCGCCGCGGCCGGCGCGGAGATCCCATTCACCGGGGTCGTGCTCGTCCCGTCGCTGCGCGTGCTCGGACAAACCGTCACCACGCCGCAGATCTACGTGATGATCTTCCTGACCGCGATCCTCGTCCTCACCTTCCTGCTCTACCCGATGCATCCGCGATTTATCAAACGCGTCAACGCGATCGACCTCGCGTTCGTTGCCGCGTCGATCGCCATCACGGCATACGTCTTCCTCAACTTCGAGACGGTCATCTATCGCGTGAACAGCCCGAACCAGTGGGACTTCTTTTTCGGGGTCATCGCGATCGTCACCGTGCTCGAGGCGGGCCGGCGCACCATCGGCTGGCATCTGCCGGCGATCGGTATCGCCGCGATCGCGTACGCGTACTTCGCCGACTTCATGCCGGGTCCGTTCCGCGGCCCGCCGAAGAACCTGGACGACATCGTGTCGAATCAATACCTCGGCCTCGACGGCATGCTCGGGACGCCCCTCCAGGTCGCGGCGACGTTCATCATCCTGTTCACGATCTACGGCGCGATCCTCGACTACACCGGCGCCGGGAAGTTCTACGTCGACCTCGCGTTTGCGCTCACGGGCAAGCGCCCCACCGGCGCCGCCCGAACGGTGACGGTCGCCTCTTTCCTGCTCGGAACGGTCTCCGGTTCCGGCGTCGCAACCACCGTGACCCTCGGCTCGATCGCGTACCCGATGCTGAAGAAGGCCGGCCACGACCGCGAATCGAGTGGCGCGATCCTCTCGGCAGGCGGGATCGGCGCCGTCATTTCGCCGCCGGTGCTCGGTCCGGCCGCATTCCTCATGGCCGAGATCCTCGGCATCAGCTATCTGCAGGTCGTGGTCATGGCGA
This sequence comes from Chloroflexota bacterium, assembly GCA_030774255.1. GTDB lineage: Bacteria > Chloroflexota > Limnocylindria > P2-11E > P2-11E > 3-1-20CM-2-70-9. Next base: position 4,540 of record JALYLL010000186.1, read on the forward strand.
TGATGCCGACGATCCTCTATTACCTCGGGATCCTCCTCACGATCGAGATCGATGCGCGCCGGCTCGGCGCGCGCGCGATCGCGCTCGACGCGCCTGGCTTCTGGGAGCTTACGCGGCGCTACTGGTACCAGTACACGTCGCTCTTCGCCATCATCGTCTTCCTCATCGCTGGCTTCTCGACGATCACCGCGGTGTTCTGGTCGATCGTCGTGGCGATCCTTGTCTCGTACATCAGGCGCGAGACGTCGCTGAATCCGACCAAGCTCGTGAAGGCGCTCGCGGCGGGCACCAAGCAGGTCCTGCCCGTCGGCGCGACGACCGCGGTCGCGGGCATCGCGGTCGGGATCCTCCTGCAGACGGGCCTCGGCCTAAAGATCTCGAGCCTCATCCTGTCCCTGGGCTTCGGCAACCTCGTGGCGACGCTCGTTGTCTCGGCTCTCGTGCTCTGGGTGCTCGGGCTGTCGCTGCCGATCACCGCCACATACCTCGTCGCGGTTCCCACGGTCGTCCCGGCGTTGATCACGCTCGGCGTCGCGCCGCCCGCGGCACACATGTTCGTCTTCTACTACGCCGTGCTTTCCGAAGTGTCGCCGCCGGTCGCGCTCTCGCCGTTCGCCGCTGCCGCGATCACCGGCGGCAACCCATACAAGACGATGATGCTGACCTGGAAATACGCGCTGCCCTGCTTCCTCGTCCCCTTCATGTTCACGCAGCCGGATGGTCTCGCGATCCTCTGGACGGGTTCGACCATCCCCGAGGCGATCGTCGCCTCGGTGTCGGCGGCGGTCGGGATCATCGCGCTCGTGGCAGGCGTGGGCGGTTACCTGTTAGCGCCGACCAACATCGTCGAGCGAGTCCTTCTCATCGCGGGTGGTCTGCTGCTGCTGGCTCCGGGGGTCGGCGCCGACGTCGCCGGACTCGCGCTGTCCGGGATGGCCGCCGCGTCGCAGCTTGTGCGCCGCGCGCGGCGGCCCGCTACCGCCGCGGCTTAAGACCTGGTCGGCTCCTCGGCTGCCATCGTCTCCATGAGCTGCTGCTTGAGCTCTTCCATTCGCGCGCCCATGTCCTCGAGCTCGTCCTTCTTGAAGGCTCTGCGGACCTTCGGGAACATCTTGCCCTCTTCTTCCTCGAAGGCGTGGTGCTCGATGTTCTCCATCATCACCTTGAACTTCGCCGCCCACTCCTCTGCTTCGAACGGCGTGTTCAGGATCTCCGCCTTCACGATGTCGACGAAGTGGTGCTCCTCGTATGACTCGCTGACCAGCTCCTCGAGCTGCTTCGAAGTCGCGCGCTCCTTGACCTCGGGGTAGAAGATCCGCTCCTCGATCTTCTCGTGCACGGTCAGCTCCTGAACGAGCTTGTTAAAGAGCTGTTCGCGGGTCTTGATGCCGCGCTCGGTCGTCTTCTCGATCTCGCCCATGAGCTTCTTGACCTTCTGATGGTCCTGCTCGAGCAGAGTGATTGCGTCCATAACCGCCTCCAATAAACAGGTTTGGCGGCGTGTAGAGCAAAGCCGCTGCCAGCTACAAGACGGCTCGCGTCAGCGAGCCTTCCCAGTACAGGCCGAGCGTGCTCGGGTCGTACATACGTTGGAACCGGCAGCAGCTTGCTCGCTCTCCTAGAGAACGCGCTCCAGATAATCCGCGAGGATCGTGAAGGTGCGGATCTTCTGCTGGATGTCGGCGCTTCCGTGGCCCTCGTCGGCGAGCTCGACGTATTCGAAGTCTTCGCCCTCTCGCTTGCCGAGAGCGAGCAGCTTGTCCCGGAAGATGCGCGACTGCGAAACCGGACAGCGCGGGTCATTCACGCCGTGGACCATGAGCAGCTTGGCAGAGAGCTGATCCGCGAACTCGATCGCGCTCCGGTCGCGCCAGAGGTCGCGATCCTTGTCGGGATCGCCCATCTGCTCGCGAAGGAAATACCGGAAATGCTCCTTGCTCTCGTCCCACATCCGGTGAAGGTCGCTGATGCCGACCCATGCGACGGCGGCGCGCCAGAGATCCGGCTTCTTCGTGGCTGCGACGAACGTCATGAAACCGCCGTAGCTCCCACCAAACACGACCAGCCGCTCGGAGTCGACGTATGGCAGTGAGCCCAGGTACCGCGCCCCAGCGGCGACGTCCTCCAGGTCCGCTCCGCCCCAGTCCTTGATCGCGGCGTCGCGGAACTCGACGCCGTACCCGGTCGAGCCGCGGATGTTCGGCTCGAGCACGACGAGACCGCGATCGACGAGGAACTGCGCGAACGGGTCGAAACCGCGGAACCACTGGCCGGTCGGTCCCCCATGGACGTGCACGATGGCCGGCAGCTTCTCGCCAGGCGCGATGTCACGCGGGCGGTACAGCAACGCTGGAACTTTCTTTCCGTCGAAGGTCTCGTACCAGACGTGCTCCGCATTCACGAAGAGCTTGGGATCGATCGAGCCGTATTCGGGCTCGACAAGCGTCTCGGTGGTGTCGGTCGCGAGGTCGTATGCGACGAGCGCGGAACGCGTCACGTCGGTCGAGTAATTGATGAGGAGCTTCGTGTCGTTCGCGAAGAACTGCGCGCCGAGCGCGAAGCCCGCGGGTAGCCGGAGGTCGCGAGCCTTGCCGGTTTCGACGTCGTAGAGGATCGGCCGGACCTGCGACTCCTCGTTGCGGATGGTCACGAGCCAGTTGCCATTCTTTGAGAAGCGCAGCGCGTGCTCCTCGATGCCCTCAGGCGAGTACCAGCGCACCGCGCCGGTCTCGACATCGACGATGCCGGCGCGGTTCTGCCCCGACGCGTCGCTTGTCGCCGCAATGCGACGGTTGTCCGGATGCCAGTCGCCGAGCGTGTCCTGCGCGCCGGCACGCACGCTGAACACCTTTTTTGCGCCGGTGCCATCGGCGCGAACCACGTACCCGTCCCGGTTCTTGAGATTGGATATGTCCTCGTTCGTGACGTAGCTGATCCATTTGCCGTCGTCGGACCAGAGGCCGCCAAACGCCGGGAACGCGTAGCGCGTGAGCGGCGTGTAATCGGAGCCGTCCGCGCGGATCTTCCAGATGTTCAGCTGCCCCGGGCGATCAGGCGTTTCCGGGAGACGCTTGTTCGTACCGACCGTGAGCCACTGGTCGTCCGGGCTGAACTGGACCGCGTGCTCCTCCGCGGCGGGATCGTTCGTGAGCTGGGTGACCTTGCCTGTCTCGATGTCGATCTTGTAAAGATCGTGCTGCTCGTTCCCGCCGGCGTCCTTTCCGAACGCGATGAAACGGTCGTCGCGGCTCCACGCGAACCCGGTGCGCATGGCGCGCGGCACCTCACCGTGGCTCACCTGGCGCACGGCCTTGGTCGCGAGGTCCATCACGTAGAGCTCGATCCGGCCGGACTTGTCCCAGTAGAAGCCCACCTTGTCGCCGTTCCACGAGACCTGCGGAAAGAAGAACGAGGGCAGGCGACAGAGCTCCTCGAGCGGGATGCGCGCCTCTCGGCTGGTAATGACGGCCA
>JALYLL010000187.1 GCA_030774255.1 Chloroflexota bacterium
GCCCGGTCTGGTACACGAGGGTGCCCTGCCGGACGAAGATGCTCGCGATGTCGACCGCGGCGGATAGGTCCCCGCCCGGATCGCCACGGAGGTCGAGGACGAGTCCGCCCGCGCCGTTCGCGTTGAGGCGCTTCACAGCGTTCGAGACCTCGTCCGCGACCGCTCCGACGAGCTGCGGCACTTCGATCCGGCCGATGTTGCCGTCGACCATGGAGTCGGTCTCGAGAGGGACCGAGAAACGGGCGCGGTTCAGCGTGAATGAGAGGGTCTCCTGGCCGCGAAGTATCCCGATCGTGACGGATGTGCCCTCGGGCCCCTTGACCTTGTTCGCGACCTCGTCGGTCTGCAAGTTGGTGACGTCGACGCCGTCCACGGTGACGATCTTGTCGCCGTTCTTTATGCCCGCGCGCTGAGCCGGCGTCCCCGCGATAACCCGGATGACCTCGATCGGCGCGTCAGTGGTGGGCTTGTTGATCGTCACGCCGATGCCGGAGACGGGCGGCTGGGGCTGGTTGAAATTACGGGCGCGCGTCGGGTCGAGGTAGTAGGTATGACATTCGTTCATGGATTTCGCCATTCCGTCGACCGCGGCGCGCTCCAGGAGCGTTTTGTCGGCGTTCGGTGTGGCCGCGACGATCGCGTCGAGCCGATCCGAGAACTTCGCGAAGTCCGACCAGGTGCTGCCGGTGAGGTTCAGCCCGGCCGCCGGGAGAGCGCCGTCACTCGCGCCCTCTTTTTTGGCTTCGGTCACGACTCCATCCAACGCGCCGCCCAAAAGCGTCTGCGACGTGGGTTTGTCGACGTGGCGCTCGATGAGCACCTGGTATGCGGCCTCGGCGGTCTTGTACGAAGTGTTCGAGGGCAACAGCTCGCGCTGCAATTCCGCCGGAACGAGCGAACAAGCGGCTGCGATGAACGCAACGAGCGGCAGGAACGTGCGAAGACGGATCAACGAGTACCTATCCCGAGTGTACGGGGGCTGGGGGGCGAAGCCCCCCAACTTGTTCAGGCGACTTCGCTCGTTAAGAGCTTTCTTAGGCGACCGAGCGCTCGGAACTGCAGCGCGCGGATCGCGCCCTCATTCTTGCCGAGTACCTGCGCGACCTGGCGACTCGACATGTTCTCGACGAATCGAAGAACGATGACTTCCTGTTGCTCAGCGGTGAGGTGCTTCACAGCGCCACGAAGAGCGTCGACCGCTTCGCCGTGGACCGCGCGTTCGTGCGCCGTCGGTCCGTCTTCGGCGACGCCGTATGCGTTGTCGAGGTCGACCATCGGCCGTTCGCGGCGGCGACGATCGGTGACCGCGTTGCGCGCGATCGTGTAGAGCCATGCGAGGAACGACTTGCCCTGCCAGCGATAGCGATGGATGTTCGCGAACGCTCGCGTGAACACTTCGCTGGCGAGGTCTTCGGCGTCGGAGGGCTCGCGCACTCTGTAGAGGAGATAGCGATACACAGAATCGATGTGGAGGTCATAGAGCTCGGCGAACGCCAGGCGATCGCCCGCCTTCGCGCGGGCGATGACGTCCGGAACCGGTCCGGCGACCTCGAGCGGGAGCGCGGTGACCTTGGCGACGCTTGACCTCAAGCGGTCGTCCCTTCCCTTCCTCACGTGCGCTGAGCGACCATATCGGCCGTCGACCCTGTTCGCCAATGGCCCACGGGTACCAAAATCGTCCCAGGGGTAGGAGCCGGACGTCCTGTGCCGGAATGGCTATGCCTCAGCAGAAGCGCGCACGCTTACCGCTCGGTTGTTCGATTCTCGGACGGGTGATTCAGATCTTCTGCTTGAGTATTTCTATTGCTTTCGCGACCGCGGTCGCGTCGTCGGCGACCACATCCGGTGGGATGCCGGCGTTGTTGTATTTCGCGCCGGTCACGCCGCCGACGAATTCCTGCACGGTGACGTGGATCGAAGCGCCGCCCGGCAGTGGATTCGGGCTCTCCGCACCCAGGCAGCCGAGGCTCTTCTGGCCAACGACCGTCGCGCGTTTGTTCTCTTTCAGAGCGAGCGTGAACACTTCCGAGCCCGACGCGCTCTTGCCGTTGATGATGATCGCCATCGGCAGCTGGTATTCCGCCGGGAGCCGAAGATCCTTGTTCGCCGTCTGTGTTCCGCCGTTCCCGGTCTTCCCGACGACCGTGAGGGTGGGCTCGCCGTTCAAGAAAATGCTGGTCATGTCGACAGCGGATCCGCCGAGGTTTCCGCGGAGATCGATCAGCCACGCCTTGGCCCCTAGCGCGAGGGCTTTCGCGAGTATCGCGCGCAGGGCAGCATCGATCTTGTACGTCCCGCTGAAAATGAAATCGTGCCAGGTGATGTACGCGATGCCGCCGGGCAGGATCTTGCCGGTGAGCCCGGCCTCATCTGGACCGCCGAGCGACGTCCCTTCGGTCGGGACAACGGCGTTGCCGCCGGAGACGGTCGTTGACGACGAGTTGAGGACGCGATTCGAAGCGGTGATGTACTGCGTGTGGCAATCGGGACTTGCCTTGATCATGCCGCCGACCGTTGCGTCGGCGAGGCGCTCCGCGGAGTACTGACCGCCGGCGGTCTGAACTCCTAGAGCGAGCTGGTTGACCGCGTCGGCAAACGCCTTGAAATCATTGAGCTGAGTCTCATCGGTGTCCTGGAAGGAAGGCGTTTGCACTTCGGCCTTGCCGCCTTGCGCTTTCGCTTCGACGCGTGCCGCCTCGAGGGCCGCCTCCAGGGCTTTCTTGCTCGTGATGTGGTGGACATCCTGATCCACGAAGGCGCTGTAGGCGATGTCGAGGGTCGAGCGCTTGATATCCGCGGTCTTCGACGGCGACTGCGTCGCGCTCGACGGACCCGTCGAACACGCCGCCACGACGAATGCCGCCATCACGAATAGGAGAAGCGGTCGGCGCATCAGCCCAAGGATAGGGGGCTGGCTAGTCGGCGGGCGTGCTCACCTTCGCGGGCGCGTGTTGAGCCCGCCAGTCCGCGGGCGACGCACAGAACCCCTCGTAGTCGATGTAATCGGTGATCGTTGGATGCTCGCCACACACCGGGCAGTCCGGATCGCGGCGCAGGCGGACCTCGCGGAAGCTGCCTTCGAGCGCGTCGTACAGAAGGTAGCGGCCGACGAGCGGTTCGCCGATCCCGAGAAGAAGCTTGACGGCCTCGGTCGCCTGGATCGTTCCTATCACGCCGGGCAGCACACCGAGGACGCCGGCCTCCGCGCAGGAAGGCGCGAGCTCCGGGGGCGGCGGCTCAGGAAAGAGGCAGCGGTAGCAAGGACCCTCGAAGGGTTTGAACACCGTGACCTGCCCCTCGAAGCGAAAGATCGACCCGTGCACGACGGGGATGCGGTGTTTCACCGATGCGTCGTTCAACAGATAGCGGGTGGGGAAGTTGTCAGCGCCGTCGATCACGACGTCGTAGCCCTCGATGATGCGGTCGATGTTCGCCGCGGTGAGACGTTCCTCGTACCCGACGACCTTCACGTCGGGGTTCAAGGCCTCGAGTGTTTGCTTCGCCGAAGCGACCTTGGGTTCGCCGATGCGGTCGGTGGTGTGCAGGATCTGCCGCTGCAGGTTGGTGAGGTCGACGACGTCGGAATCGACGATGCCGAGCGTGCCGACCCCGGCGGACGCCAGGTAAAACGCCGCCGGCGATCCGAGTCCGCCTGCTCCGATGAGGAGCACCTTGCCGTTCAAAAGTTTCTGCTGACCCGCCTCGCCAACTTCCGGGATCAGAAGATGACGCGAGTAGCGCTGCGCCTGCTCGGGCGTGAGGCTCGCGGGTGTCGTCCAGGGTTTCCCAGAATCCTTCCAGCGGTTGAAGCCGCCGGCCATGGAGATGACGTTCTGGTAGCCGAGCTTTTGCAGCGTGTCCGCCGCCATCGCCGAACGCACGCCGGCCGCGCAGTAAAGGATGGTCGTCTTGTCTTTTTCGGGAAGACGATCTTCGGCCCATTGCTCGAGGTAGCTCTTCGGCACGTGGACGGCGCCCACGATGTGACCGGCGTTCCACTCGTCCTTTTCGCGAACGTCGCCGAGCTGGACGTCGCCCGAGCGGATCAGGTCCTGGACCTGCTCGGGTGTCGCCTCATGGATGCGCGTCTTGATGTCGGCGATGTAGTCGCGGTATGTGGGCATTCGAGCTCCCTTTGCGCTCAATGCTAAACCGACCCGTGCACTCGGAAATTCCCGGTATGCTCCGATTCCCCGGTGGAGACGCTGTCCTTCGATCTGCTCCAGTTCCTCTATCACCTGGCGCTCGCGATCCTTGTTGGAGGGTCGCTCGTACTCGGGACCGCGGTCGCGCCAGCCCTGTTCGCCTCGTCGCGCTCGCGGGCGGATGCGGGCACCCTGTTTGGGGGCGTCCTCGCCCGCTTCGATGGCCTGGCCATCTTTTCGGTGATCGTCTTGACCATCACGACCGTGCTCAAGGCGCTCGGCTTCGAGGTCACGGGCACGCCGGACACACGCCTCGTGCTCCGCTGGGTCGCCCTTGCAGTCCTGGCTCTCGCCACGCTGTACTCGAGCGCGTGGGCCAACCCGGTCGCGCGGCAGATCCGGGCCGCGACCCCGGGATTCGACGAGCAGCCGCCGAGCTCGCCGGCGCGGATCGAATTCGCAAAGCTGCACCAGCGTTCGCGCCGCGCGATGTCAGTTGCGGTGGTCTTTGGGCTCCTTGCGCTTTTCCTCGGATAGCGGTTCCTCGTTCCCCATGCGACGTGCGATCTCGGCCAGCAGATCGGCGTCGCTCACATCCTCGAGGGCATCAACGCTCGTCTCTTCGTCGTCAGGGACGACCTCGTCGTCGGACCCGCTGTCATTGCTGATGGCCTCTTCCTGGCACTTGCGGCATACGACATCCGCGCCTCCGACGACCTCGGCCGGCACGTACACCTCCGGGAAGGAAGCGCCGCGGACCCAGTTGGTGGTGCTCGTCGCGTCGGTCGCGCCGCATTTGGGCTCGAGCTCGGACGCGCCCTTCAGATGGATGAGCCTCGGTTGACCATTCACCGTGACACCTCCACGCTCGATAGCAATGGTCGCTGAGTATCGCCGACCGCGGGCGTCGCGCGCAGCCCCACTCTCCAAGAATGTCGAGCGAGCGCTCACTCGTCATCGCGAGCGGATCGCCGCGCGCCATCCGGTGAAGACCGCGGACGCGCTGGTGCGCATGGTCGACGATCTCGGGTTCTGCTTCGCCTTCACCGGCGACGCCGCGTACCCGATCCCTGCGGCCTTTGACCACCTCGACACCCGCAGCGACGGCCGCAAGTGGGAGTGGATGTGGGGATGGAAGGATGATCTCGCCGAGAAGAAGCGTCTCTACTACGGCAAGCTCCTCGTCAAGAAGCCGACGTTCGTTTCAATGAAGATGCTGCCCACCTTTTATGCGACCTTTGGCCGCGCCGGTGACCCCGACGACCACCTCGAGGACGTGCGCGCGGGCCGCCTGTCTGAGATCGCTCGCCGCGTCATCGACTTCCTGGCCGTGAACGGGGAGACGCAGACCAAACGGATGCGATCGGCGCTCGGCATCACATCGCAGGAGGGCAAATCCGACTACGCGAAGGCGATCGAGGAGCTGCAGCGCTTGATGTACGTGGCGCGGGTACGCGCTGTCGGCGAAGGCCGCGAGGACTACAACTACACCTACGACCTATTCGTTCACCGCTACCCCGAAACGGTGCGCGCCGCGGAGCGGGCCACGTCCGCGGACGCCATGACCACGCTGCTCGCTCATCTTCTCGATCTTGCCGGTGGCGTGAGCGAGGCCAGGGTCACGAAGCTTTTCGATTGGAGCGAGGATCGCGTCGCGCACGCGGCTCGACGGCTCGAGATGAAAAAAGCGCTCGTCCGCGCTGAGGGCCTGCTCGTTCTGCCGACGCTAGGATAGGCCGGCCCCGTGGATATTCATCAGCTCCGTTCGTGGATCTTCGAGCTGTACGAGCCCCTCGAAAACGAGCGCCAGTACATCGTCTACGACGAAGATCGTGGCAACCTTCTCATCGACGCACCGCCCTTCAGCGAGCGCGCCCTACGGCTCGTGCGCGGCGCGGGGCCCGCGTCTCTGCTGGTCGCGACGAACGCGGCGCGCGCCGTGGATGCGGGCAAATACCGCGAGGCCCTTGGTCTCCAGGTGGCGGTCCACGCCGACGATGCGAATGCCATCCCAGGTGGTCCCGATCTCGTTCTCGGTGACGACGAGCTTGTCCGTCCCGACGCTCGCGCCATCCGCGTCCACGCCAACGGACAGGGCGCCACCGTGCTGCTCTTGCGCAAGGCGGGAGGCGTCCTCGTATGCGGCGACCTCGATCTCGCGAGCGACGCGGCGCGGGCGCTCCTTCCGTTGAGCTTCGCCGTTGTGCTGTCCGCGCGGCGGTCCCCCATGTGGAACGCAGGAAAGGACAACCTCCTCACGCTCCAGGACGAGCTCCCGAAGCCGCGCAAGCAATTCGGCATCCTTCTTCAGGCTCCCTGGGATCGCGAATACAAGGGTCGTCTCGAAGATAAGCTCGTTCCTCACGATCCGATCGTGCCGCGGGAAGTGACCGCGCCGCGCGAAGCGGCGATGGGTCCGGAAACGCTCGTCGTCGCAACAGCAGCGCGCGAGTTGGTGGAGAAGCCCCGAAGGCCCGTACCTGCGGCAACAGGCGCGACGGCAAGGGGTGCGGACCAACAGGCGGCGAAAGCAACGAAGCGACCGAAGAGCTTCGCCGAGGACTGGGATGCGCCAGGCACGGCCCGGCCGCCGACGACCATCGCGAACCCGGCGACGGACATCCAGCCGCCTCCGCCGGCCGTGGCGCCGCGCTCGATCGGCGACCGATATCGCCGCCTTTCGGTCGAGGAGCTCGCCGGCGTGCCGTACGTGGACTACATCTGGGGCGGTATCGATCTCTCCCCCGATGGGAGCGAGGTCGCGTTCTCATGGAACCGCTCGGGCACGTTCGAGATCTTCAGCGCGCCGCTCGATGGAGAACGGATCTTCCAGCTGACCGAGGCCAACGAACGATCGGTCTGGCCCCGCTGGTCTCCCGACGCGAAGCAGCTCGCGTTCCTGCGGGATCGCGGTGGGGACGAGCGTTTCGACATCTGGCTTGTCGACCGTGACGGCGAGCGCGAGCGCAATCTCACGAACGAGCCGGGTGTGATGCATCGCGACATCGCGTGGTCACCCGACGGGGCGAAGCTCGCATACACCGCGAACGCCGGCGGGAAGGGCTTCGCCGTTCATGTCATCGACGTCGCGACGGGCGCGAAGCGCGGGTTGACGGATGGCGCTCGCGATGACCTCCAGCCCCGATGGTCCCCCGACGGGACTCTGCTTGTCTTCTGGTCGCGGCGCGACGACGTTCGCACCAACGCCGATCTCTACGTCGTCGCGGCGAGCGGCGGCGACGCGACGCGCCTCGAGACACGCGGCGGGGTCGATGGAGAGTCGATCGATCCGCGATGGTCCCCGGACGGAACGCGCATCTCGTTCACGACGGACACGCGCGGACGGCAGGAGGTCGCGATCGCGACGTACGCCGAACGTGAGCTCGGGCGGATCGAGCGCATGACCGAAAGCATCCACGACGAGTACGGCGCGGTGTGGCGCCCCGACGGGCGCGCGCTCGCGTACCTGCACAACGAGGACGCCACGGTCTCGCTCCGACGGGTCTTCGCGATCTCGCACGCCGATCACGCCGTGTCGGATATCCCCGGGATGCACGCCTCGCCCGACATCGGCCCCGACAGCGACACCACGGCGTTCCTCTTCTCGACCCCCTCGCGTCCGTGGGACGTGTACGTGACGCGGGAGCGCGCGATCGAAGCGCGCGCGATCACACGCTCGCTGCCGTCGACGATCGACCCCGAGACGCTCGTCGAGCCGTCGCACGTGCGCTATCCCG
>JALYLL010000188.1 GCA_030774255.1 Chloroflexota bacterium
AGCGAACGCGAAATAGAGGTGTTGCAGCTCGCAGGGACCGGACTTACAAACCGGGAGATCGCCGAGCGTCTGAGCCTCAGTCAACACACGATCGCCCGCCATCTTGCGAACGCTCGCGTGAAACTCGGCGCGGCGAATCGCACGGAAGCCGCGGTGAAGCTCGAGGAGCTCGAGGGTCTAGCCCGAGACTGAGCTGATCACGCCGATGCCAACGACGAGGATCGCGAGACAAATCCAAAAACGCATCGGCAGCGACGATCGCGAGAGTCCACCGTCGGTGCATCGCCAAAATCCGCCAAACCGTTCGACTCATTGAAAGGACGGGTTATCGACGGTGACGGTGGTGGTGCTAGATCCGCTCGTACCTCGCGACGTCTATGACGAACACCGTTGCTCCACCGAAGGTCACTTCCACCGGATACGGCATGTAGAACTCGCCCGGCTCCATGATCGGAGGCATCGGGTTGATGAACTGGCTCCGCGCGTGGCAGGTCTCGCGGATCGTAGCGATCACGTCGTCGACCTGCGCCTCCTCGACGCCGGCGAGGATGGTCGCGTGGGACTGCTTGAGGAAGCCGCCCTGCGAGTGAAGCCGCGTGACCCGGAAATCCTTGTCGGTGAGCGCATCGACAAGCGCTCCCGCGTCCTCGGGATGAACGATCGCGACTACCAGCTTCATCGGGCGGCGACTATACCCCGCGCCCATTCGACCCTACCCGGGATGGTCAATCCGGATTGGTCATTTCTGGCGATGCGAGCACAGGTCAGCGCGAGCAAAGTTGCCTCACCCTTCGCCACGCGGCATCCGTCGCTAGGCCGGTAGGCCCAGAAGCTGATCGACCTGGCGGCGGATGTCCGCGGCCACCATCTCCTCGGGACGGTCGCCGTCGACCACCACGAAGCGCCCAGGCTCGGCTGCGGCGAGCCGTAGGTACCCATCACGGACGCGCTCGTAGAAGGGGCGGTCATCCCCGTGGAAACGGTCCCACCGTGCCGCTCCCGACCGCGCGGCAAGGCGCGAAACCGTGACTGCCACGGGTATGTCGATGAGAAAGGTCCGTTGCGGTGCCAGAGAGCCAACCGCGAAACGCGTCATCGCGTGGAGCCCTTCAAGATCAGCGCCCAGGCCGTAACCCTGATACGCGAGGGTCGAGTCGAAATAGCGGTCGGCGACGACAACCTTCCCGGCGGCGAGCGCTGGCCGAATGACGTCGCGGGTGTGCTGCGCGCGCGCCGCGGAGAAGAGCAGCGCTTGCGCCTCGGGAGTGAGGTCCACTTCGCGCGCGTGGAGCAGTACGTCGCGGATGCGTTCGGCGAACGGCGTTCCGCCCGGCTCCCGCGTGAGGAGCACGTCGCGTCCGCCGGCGCGCAGGCTCTCGGCGAGGCGAGCGGCCTGAACAGATTTTCCGGCAGCCTCTGCACCCTCGAACGAGAGGAAGAGCCCGCTCACCGATATATCTGGACGCGGCGGAACGGCTCGTGCCCGCTGCTGCGCGAGCTAAGATTCGCTCGCTCAACGAGCTCGTGCTGGAGCTTACGGACGTATGCGTTCTGCGGCGCGAGCTCGACCTCATCGGACTGGCCCCCGACGACCTGCTCTATGCCGTCGCGTGCTTCTTCGAGCGCCTTGTCCTCAGGGCCCCGCCGGAGCTCGATCACCGATGCGAGGGCGCTCGCGATCTGGGTCGATGAGTTGGACCGCGCGATGTAGATCGGGACGCCCGAGGACTCGGCGTTGCGAAGACGCGGGGTCTTCCGCCGGTAGTAGTTCTTCAGAGTGATGACGACGTCGGCGTCCTCCGGCTCTCGCACGATCGCCACGGGAAGGCCGAGTCCACGTGAGGCTTCCTCGACGCGCGACCACGAGAGCCCGAACGGATAGACCTTCACGGTCTCGCGTCCGCCGTTCGTCGCGATGCGTGGTGTGCTTCGCCGCTCGAGCGCCTCTGCGGGCATCCGCGAAGGCGTGGACGTAGTGACCGAAAGCTCGCCCGACGCGTCCCTCGAGCGGATCTCGGGGGCCACCGGCGATCCGAGCAGGATCGCGTCGACCGTTTGCGCGACGTCCTGATAGAGGGCGACGCGCTGGTAGGCCTGGATTTCGACCAGGGTTTGAAAGGTCGGAGGCGCTTTGCGCTCGAGCACGCTCTTCTGAGTCCCACGGCGGCGCGCCTCTTCGTCGCCAAGTGTCACCGTCTGCACTCCGCCGACAAGATCCGAGAGTGTCGGGTTCAGCATGAGGTTCTCGAGGGTGTTGCCGTGCGCGGTGGCAATGAGCTGAACGCCACGCTCGGCGATCGTCCGTGCGGCGCCGGCTTCCTGTTCTGTGCCGATCTCGTCGATGACGACGACCTCGGGCATGTGGTTCTCGACGGCTTCGATCATCACCGCGTGCTGCAGCGACGGCGCAGCGACCTGCATGCGCCGAGCGCGGCCGATACCCGGATGCGGAATATCGCCATCGCCGGCGATCTCGTTCGAGGTATCCACGATGACGACGCGCTTCCCCATCTCGTCTGCAAGTACGCGCGCGACCTCTCGAAGAA
>JALYLL010000189.1 GCA_030774255.1 Chloroflexota bacterium
CTGGGCTCCCGGCCTCCGCTAAACGTCCACTGCGTTGTTGCGAGGCCCCGCGCCGCGTAGGCCGGGGCCTCGTCGCATATTTGGATGTCTCGCCGATGCTCGATTACATCGGCTGACTCCCGATCAGCCGCCTTTGGCGTTGGGGTTGGATTCCTCTCTGCCCACACAAAAGCGCGCGTCCTCATTGCGTCTAGCGCGCGCTAGCGGCGCTACGGCTTGAGCTCGGTCCGCAGCTGGCGCATGAACGCGAAGTCCGAGCCCTGCGCGATGATCTGCTGCGACGTCTTGGTGACGAGCTTGGCGTCGGCGAGCCGGAGCGCGAAGAACCGCAGGGTTTCCTCTGGATCGAGCTCGCGCCAGTCGTATGAGAGGTCGCGGATCGCCTCGTTCATGATGTCCTCGTCCGTCGCGGCGGGCGTCGTCGAGAAGAACCCGCCGGCGACGAACTGATGCGCAGCGCGCGCCTTATCTTTCGTCACCAGATCAGCCGCCCGGAGCACCGCGCGGGTGACCCGCTTGGTCGCGATCGGGTACCGGCGCGCCCAGTCACGGTTGGCCACGAGCTGACAGCAGTAGTACTGCGACCACGGCTTGTCCATCGTCGTGTCAAGGATGACCTTGCCAGGATTCTTCGGGTTCCGCCGCAGCTGAGCACCGGCCGCGCCGGACGCCACGAATGCTTGGGATCGGCCGTCTACGAACGCGTCGCGCAGCGCGTTGAAGTCCGGGCCGATCTCGATGAAGTTCACGTCGGTCGCCGGGTCCATGCCGATGTACACAAGCAGGATCGATAAGAATCCATAGAACACGTCCGAGGCATTCTTGGCATTCACCGCGATGGTCTTGCCTCGGAGGTCGCGGATGGTGGAGATGCCGGGCACCGCGAAGAGCTCGAGACAGCCAGGATGGATGCCCGCGAGCGCGACCAGCGGCAGGCCCCCATCGACGCTTGCGGCGATCTGGGTTCCGTAGCCGCCGGAGTTGAACTCGGCCGCGCCACTGGTCAACCAGCCCGTCGTCGAAGGCGGGACGCGCACGTACTGGATGTCCGTGAAGCCCTCCTGGAGGAGGAACTCCTTGGCGAGCGCCGCGGACGGATCGCAGGCCGGCGGGCTCACGAACCGCACCGTGGTGACCTCGGGAGGTGGCAGTGTCGCGCTGGGCAACGCGACGTCGGCCGGTGGCGGAGCACAGGCCGCGACGAGACCGCTGCCGGCGACCACGGCAGCCGTGCGTCTCAACAGCTCGCGTCTCGTCACGAGGTCGGGATGCCCCGCCATCCGCGCATGATTGCACCCCTTTCCTATCCCGACACTCTCCCGAGGTCGCAGAAGGTCACGACGACAAGGACGATTCAAGAAAGAATTTGGAGCAGGGACAGCAGCCTGTCGCTCCGGCTGAGAAGATGGCTCACTGACTCTTGGCTATGCGATGAAGGGATGTGTCCGCGGTCAGCGGATTCATTCGGAAACTTTGCGATTCGCTGCGCTGTGACCGGTGGTGACCGTAGATCAACCGCCTTTGGCTGTGGCGATTCGATTCCCGCTCAGCCACTAGAATCGCGACCGTCCGCGCGGTTTCCGAGCGTAGACTGCCTCCGCCAGCCGCTCAGGCGGCGCGCGGGGAAATAGCTCGTCGACCTCCGCGCGCGCTGGTACTACGGACTTGACGTGCATGCGTTGGTTGCGGAAGGAGTTGCGGGAGTGAGGGCTGGCAACCAGCTGGTCGCGGTCCGCGGTGGCCAGACCGTCACGAGACGTGAGCTGCTGCGCGTCGCGCTCGGTACCGGCGCCGTGCTTGCCGGCGGCGGAATGCTCGCGGCCTGCGCGCAACCAACTCCGGTCTTGCAAGGCGTGGCAACACTGCCGCCACCTGAGACGACAACGGTCCGGATCGGGGCGCCCTTTCCGTGCGACCCGGGGCTGATGCTGGCCGGCGACTTCCTCAGCGAGGAGGGCTTCACCGAGGTTCGCTACGTAGCTGCGAACATCCTCGAACGGGCCTGGGTGCTCAACCGCGACGCCGATGTGGCCCTGGGCCATTCCGAATGGATCGTCGCGAGCCTTGATGCCGGCGTGCCGTTGGTGACGCTCGCGGGGCTGCACTCCGGGTGCTACGAGCTGTGGGCCGGGGCACGCATCCAAAGCATCGGCGAGCTGCGTGGCAAAAAGATCGCCGTCCGCCGCATTGACACCTCGGATGTGTTCTACGCGTTCTTCGCGACGTTGCTCGGCTATGTCGGCATCGACCCGATCAAGGACGTGCAGTTCATCGCGGCCGGGACCGGCCTGGAGATGAACAATGCGTTCATCGAGGGGCGTGCGGATGCGGTCCTCGCCGGCGGCAGCCAAGGCCCTACCTTCCGGCGGCTTTCGAAGGCTCCAGGCCATGTGCTCCTCGCAACGATGACGGACAAGCCGTGGTCTCAGTACCTGTGCTGCAATCTCGTCGCAAACAGCGACTGGGCACGTCAGAACCCGATCGCGACCAAGCGCGTCACGCGCGCGCTGCTGCGTGCCACGGACCGCGCCGCAAAGGACCCCGCGCGCGCGGCGCACGACGCCGTCGCGGCGGGCGGCTTCGACGACGAGTCCCTTGTGCGCGAGACGACGGATATGTGCACCTACAACTGGCGGGAGCTCGATCCCGAGGAGACCATTCGGTTCTTCGCGCTCCGGCTCGCCGACGCGAAGCTCATCACGAGCACGCCCCAGCAGCTCATCGCTCAGGGCACCAACCTCGCGTACATGCGCCAGCTGCGCACGGAATTGACGCAGTGAGTTCCATCGACCAGCGCGTACGGGCCCCGAGCGGTCAGATCGTCACCCGACGAGAGCTGCCGCGCCTTGTCCGATGAAGAGATCCTGAACGAGACGATCGCCATGCCCTCCTATGACTGGCGAGAGCTTGACGCCGGGCAGACCCTGCGCTTCTTCGCGCTCCTGCTCGGCGACGTGAAGCTCATCATGAGCACGCCTCAGCAGATCATCGCCCAGGGCTCCGACGTCGCATTCATGTGGCAGTTGCAGAAGGAGTTGAAGCCGTAAGGCCGCTCGACCCGATCGTTCGCTTGCTCGCGCGGATCCCGGCGCCGATCCAGTTGAAGTTCCTCGCGGTGCTCGGCGTGCTCGCCGGCTTGCTCATCCTGGTTGGCGTCATCGGGCTGGTGGTTCTCGGCGAGGCCAACGCCCGCGGGCAACGGGTCGTCGATCTGCAGCGCCGGAGCGTCGCCTACGCCGACTTGCGGCTCGAGACGACGACGCAGCTCTACGCGGTCGAGACAGCGCTCGCCACATCGGACCCGCGGCTCATCGATGCGGCTGTCAGGCAGCTCGGGCTGACCGGGTACAGCGTCGATCGCCTGCAGTTCGTCGCGAGCGGGGAGGCCGACCTGGTCGCCCGCGTCGTCACTGCGCACGACCAGTTCGCGGCGTTGAACAGGCAGACCCTCGATCTCGCACGGGCTGGTCAGACCGTGGCCGCTCAGCGCCTGCAGACGGTGGAGGTGCGACCCGTAGCCGACCGGCTCGAGCGCCTCACGAACGAGCTTGTGGACCGCGCGCAGGCCGAGGTTGCCCAGAGCATCGAGGAGAGCCGCCAGGCGTACGGATTGTCGCAAGCGATCGTGCTCGCCTTCGCCGGGATCAGCCTGGTCCTCGCGCTCGTCCTGGGTCTCGCGCTCGGCTTCTCGATCATCCGGCCGATCCGCGCGATCGGTTCGGGGGTCGAACGCATCGCCGCCGGCGACTTCGACCAGCACGTGCGAGTCGATAACCGCGACGAGCTGGGGACACTGGCGGGGAATATCGACCGGATGAGCGACCAACTCGGTCGCCTCTATGCAGACTTGGAAGCGGCGAATCGGCACAAGTCCGAGTTCCTGTCGAACATGTCGCATGAGCTGCGCACGCCGCTCAACGCCATCATCGGGTTCTCCGAAGTGCTGTTGGAGCGGCTGTTTGGCGACCTAAACGCGAAGCAGGCGGATTACCTACGGGACATCCTCGCCTCCGGTCAGCACCAGCTGGCGCTCGTCAACGACATTCTCGATCTATCGAAGGTCGAGGCGGGGCGCATGGAACTCCAGCTTTCCACGTTCTCGCTCCGAGCGGTGATCGACGACGGCATCACGATGCTGCGCGAGACCGCTGCGCGCGGCGGCGTCGCACTCGAGGTCGAGTGCGACCCTCGCGTCGACACCATCGAAGCTGACGAACGCAAGGTGCGGCAAGTGCTCTTCAATCTGCTGTCGAACGCGGTGAAGTTCACCCCCAAAGGCGGCACAGTCAGCGTACGCACGCGGGCACGACCTGATGCCGTCGAGATCTCTGTGGATGACACCGGGGTCGGCATCGCTCCGGAAGATCAGGGCCGCATCTTCGAAGAGTTCGCTCAGGCGAAGGAGGGCAAGAGCCGGGAGGGGGGCACCGGCCTGGGGCTCACGCTTGCGAAGCGATTCGTGGAGCTGCACGGCGGTGCGCTGAACCTGCGGAGCGCGGTCGGACAGGGCAGCACGTTCTCATTCGTCCTGCCCCTTCGGCGGGGCGTCCAGTCCTCTGCAGCTCCTGTCGCGTCCTGATCCGAGCCCGGCAGGAACAAGACTGCCGCTTGCGGAGGACCGAGGAGGCGACCTCCGATGCTGATCGAGCGTCGGTCCGGGGGAGGTGGTCAGCCTCCCGCTCCCGGTGAACAAAATGGGCAACTGACCCTTCGCCAAATTCGATGAAGAATGCGACTGCAGTGACCCGAGTCATTAGGAAGTGGCGATTTGCACACGTTGTGATCGGCGCTGACTGTAGATCAGATGCCCCCTCGGGAAGCACAGACCACAGGGGACTCCTGGCATCAGGCCGTCAGGGCGAACGCCGTCTCCCAGATGGCCTCGTATCCGTCAAGCACGCGAGGCCACGCGAACCGTTTCGCGGTCGCCCTACCGTCGGCGCGGATGGAGCGCACCACCTCCGGACGAGTCCGGAGCGTCGCATGGGTCGCGAGGAGCTCGCGCGGGTCGTCGCTCTGCATGACCACCGAATTCCCGAACGGGACCGCGTAGTCCTCGCCGGTCCGGCCCACGTACGCGACGCCACCGGAGGCCATGACCTCCAGGCCGACGAGACCGAACGGCTCCTTCTCCGAATTCGCGAGCACGCCATCGGCAGCCTGGTACATCGCGCGGAGCGTGCGCTCGGGGATGAAGTAGTCGAGGAAGAGGACGTCCGCCGCGCTCGCCGCGACAGCGGCGGCGAGGTCCTTCGTGACCGCCTCGGCGGGAAGGGCGACGCGTTCAATGGAGAGCCCGCGCGCGCGGATGCGCGCACCGACGATGTCCCCGTAGGGGCTGCGGCTTCCGCGCATGAGCAGCCGCGGACGCGCGCCGGTGTCGCGCATGAAGGCGATCGCGTCGATGGCCCAGAGCCAGCGCTTGTCCTGATCGAAGCGCGCGACCTTCACGAACGTCGGACGATCGCCGAACGCCTCGCGCAGGGGGCGAGCCTCCGTCGGCGGGAGCGGCTTGAGCCAGCGCTCGGCGATGCCGTTCGGCAGGACGGCGGCGTCCACGTCGACGGCCGACATCTCGGCGCGCATGAAGCGCGAGACCGT
>JALYLL010000190.1 GCA_030774255.1 Chloroflexota bacterium
GCACCCGAGCCGTTCTGGATCGCACTCGTGCGGCTTCGGGAACATGTGTCGACAGCCGAAGTGTTCGCGGCGCACCGCGCGAAACCGTCCCACGGAGAGCGGACCGCGAAGCTCGCGAAAGCGTTACGCGATCGCAAGGTGACGGTCGCCATGATTCGCGATGCCCTCCATAACGACCTGACCGAAGCGGCCGAGCGCGTCGCTCCGACGATCGCCGAAACGCGAAAGACCGCCGCCGGTATGGGAATCGATCTCGCCATGTCGGGCAGCGGTCCCTCGCTCTTCGCCCTGGGAGATCACCGGGCGCACGCGATCGGAATCGCGCGTCGGTTGCGTCGCGCGGGGCTTCGCGTGCGTGTTTTGCGGCTCGGTGTCGCTCCATGAGTGACAAGCGAGCGAGGGCTGTCCCCCTACGCTCGACACATGGATTCACGAGGAGAGCTCACCGTTCGGCAAGCCGGTCAGCGCGGCGGGAGTTCCACGGCGGACAAGCACGGCTCGTCCTTCTATCGGGAGATCGGCCGTCGCGGTGGGCAGGCCCGTAAAGGACAGCTCGGGCCCGAGGGATACGCGAAGCTCGGGCGCAAAGGCGGCGAGGCGCGCAAGACGCAGCTCGGATCGCGCGGCTACGCCGAGCTTGGCCGCAAGGGCGGCGAGGCGCGCAAGACGCAGCTCGGAAGCGAGGGGTACGCGCAGCTCGGCCGCAAAGGCGGGCGTCGTGTGGCCGAATTGATCAAGCGGGGCAAGGGGGGTTCAGGGGGGACGTAGTCCCGACCGACGGCCCCTATCCTTTTGGTCGTGTCCGATGGGGCGTGGCCAAGCGGTAAGGCGGCGGACTTTGGATCCGCTATCCCAGGTTCGAATCCTGGCGCCCCAGCCTGAAGCAACACCCTACCGGCGACGCGCCGCTCGCCATCGTGCTTGCGGCGGGACTCTCGACTCGGATGAAGTCCAAGACCCCGAAGGTCCTCCATCCCGTCGCCGGACGCCCGCTCCTCGAGCACATCCTGAAGACCGTCCGCGAGGTCGGCGCCCGTCCGCTGGTCGTTCTGTCGCAGGAGACCGCGCCCGCGCGCGAGCTTTTCGATGAAGGCACCCGTGTCGCGATGCAGGACGTGCCGCGCGGAACGGGCGACGCGGTCCGCGTCGCGCTCGCGGCGGCGAACGGCGATCGTGGCGTCGCCTACATCGTCTACGGCGACACGCCGCTGCTCCGCCCCGAGACGCTCACGCGCATGCGCGCGCTTCTCACCGAGCGCGACGCGCCACTCGCGCTTCTCGCCGGGGCGGTCGGGACCGACAACGCGTACGGCCGCATCGTTCGGGACGAGCGCGGGGACGTCGCCCGCATCGTCGAAACGCGTCTCGCCACAGCCGCGGAGAAGCAGCTCCCCGAGTCGAATCTCGGCGCGTACGCGGCGGATCTCGAGTGGCTCCGCGGCGCGGTCGGCCGCTTGCGCGCGAACCAGACCGGGGAGATCTTCCTCACCGATCTCGTGGCAGACGCCAGGCGCGACGGAAAGCGGGTCGCGGTGCATCTCACCGACGATCCCGAGGAGGGCATCGGAGTGAACACCCGTGCCGAGCTCGCGACGGCCGAGGCAGCGATGCGAAAGCGGATCCGCGATCAGCACATGGCCGCTGGGGTCACCTTCCGCGATCCCGATTCGTGCCAGGTGGACGGCGACGTCCGCATCGCGGCGGATGTCGTCATCGAGCGGGGGACCATCCTCGAGGGGAAGACGTCGATCGGCGCGGGCTCGCGTGTGGGCCCCTACGCGGTGCTGCGCGACACGACGGTGGGTGAGCGCTGCAAGGTAGAGAACTCGACGCTCGAGGGCGCGACGCTCGAAGACGACGTTCGCATCGGTCCGTACTCGCACCTGCGCCCGGGGGCGTATCTCGAGCGCGGCGTCGAGATGGGCAACTTCGGAGAGGTCAAGAACGCGCGCCTGGGGACGGGGACGAAGATGCACCACTTCAGCTACATCGGCGATGCCGAGGTGGGCCAGCGCGTGAACATCGGCGCAGGGACGATCACGCTGAACTACGACGGCTACAAAAAGAACCGCACGGTGATCGGCGACGACGCCTTCATCGGGTCGGACACGCTGCTCCGAGCGCCGGTCACGATCGGCGCGGGCGCAACGACCGGCGCAGGCTCCGTCGTGACGAAGGACGTGCCTGAAGGCATGGTCGCCGTCGGAATGCCCGCGCGCGCGATCAAGAAGGCCGACCGCCGGCAGAAGCAGGCGACCTAGTGGACGCGATCATCGTGGAGCTGCTCCTGCTGGAGCTGCTGCTCGTCGCGGTCCTGGCCGTGCTTTCCGCGAGCGAGGCTGCCATCCATACGATCCGGCGGCCCCAGCTCATCGAGGAGCTCGCTGCGCGCGGCCGCCGTGGTCGCCGCGCCGGGACGATGGGTCGTAACGCCGTCGAGTACCTCGCTTCGATCCAGGTCGCGGAGTTCCTCATCGTCTTCGCGTTCTCCGGGATCTCGGCGGCGTACATCGCCCCGCGTCTCTCGGATCTGCTTCGATTCGTGTTCGGCCCCGGCGCGCCGGTCGTGCGCGACGTCGCCGCGGTGGCGGTGACCGTGTCGGCCCTCTGCCTCATCGCCGTGCTTTTCGGGATCTTCGTCCCCCGCACCATCGGCGCGCGGCATGCCCAGACGGTCCTGCTCATCCTCGTCTGGCCGCTCGAGCTCTTCACCTGGCTGCTGCGACCGTTGGTCGCGATTCTCTTCACGCTGACGCGCCTCTTCACCCGACCGTTCGGCGGTAACCCTCAGTCGAGCGCGCTCGTGACCGAGGACGAAATCAAGTCGCTCGTGGAGGCGGGACAGGCGCAGGGCGTGGTGCAGGAGCGCGAGCAGCGGATGATCGCGTCGATCTTCGCGATCGCCGAGAAGCCCGTCCACGAGGTCATGGTCCCCCGCACGGACATCATCGCCATCGACGTGGAGACGCCGGCCGAGGAGATCCTCAAGATCATCACCACCATCGGCCACTCGCGGATCCCGGTCTACGAGGGCTCGCCGGACAACATCATCGGGATCCTCTACGTGAAGGACCTCTTCCGGCGCCTCGCCCGCGGCGAGAAGGACGTGCACATACGGCCATATTTGCGACCAGCACAGTTCGTCCCGGAGTCGAAGACCATCGACCAACTCCTTCGCGACATGCAGAAGGACAAGGTCCACATAGCGATCGTCGTCGACGAGTACGGCGGCACGAGCGGGCTCGTGACGATCGAGGACCTCGTCGAAGAGATCGTCGGCGAGATCCGCGACGAGTACGACGTCGAGCAGGAGATGGTCATCCCCGTGTCCGAGAACGAGGCCTTGATGGACGCACGGGTGCCGTTCGAGGACGTGCGCGAGACGTTCGACCTCGACCTGCCGCCAGCCGAAGCCGCTCCGAACTACGACACCATCGGCGGATTCGTCGTTGCGCAGCTCGGCCGATTCCCCAAGACGGGCGAGTCCGTAGAGGCCGGCGGCGCGAAGTTCGTCGTGGAGAGCGTCGAGGGACGCCGAATCCGCCGCGTGCGCGTCATCAAGAAGATGCCAGCGGGGGAGCGGGTCTAGTGGAGAAGCTCGGGCCCGGCGATGAGGACCTGATCCGGGTCGCGTCTTTGGCCCGCCGGCGCGCGTACGCGCCGTATTCGAAATACAAGGTCGGCGCCGCCATACGCACGAAACGCAACAAGATCTACTCGGGCGCGAATGTGGAGAACGCCTCATACGGTCTCACCGTTTGCGCCGAGCGCTGCGCGGTGTGGGCCGCGGTCGCGGCGGGCGAGACGAAGGACTACGACGCGATCGCGATCGTGATCGACGACGACAAGCTGCCATCTCCGTGCGGCGCGTGCCGGCAGGTGATCGCTGAGTTCGCGCCGGACCTGCGCGTCGTGCTTGCGACGGTGGGCGGACTACGCAAGACGACGACCATGACCGAACTGTTGCCCGACCCGTTTCTCCCCGGGAATCTCGCCTAACCGGCCGGAGGCGAGTCTCGGTCGTCGTGGACCTTTGCACGTGCGATTTCCTTGCCGGTCTCCTCGACAACGCGAAGCTCACCCCGCCCGCAGTGATCAGCGCACGGCGTCGGTCCGATCTCTTTCGCGAGCTGTGAAGGGCTCAGATGCTCAAGC
>JALYLL010000191.1 GCA_030774255.1 Chloroflexota bacterium
GTCTCCGAGGTCGAGTGGAAGGGGCATTACGTCTGGACCGACACGGCGAGAATTTACTACGAGGGTTTCCGCCTCTTCGACTAGCATCCGGCCATCGCCCTGTCGATGCCGCGTCGCACGAGCCGCCGTCGTAAAGCCGGCATCGTGGCGAGCGCGCTCGCGGTCGTGTTGCTGGCGACCATCGTGTTGGCTGGACTGATCCTCGTCTACCGGCCGCTCGCGACCATCGACGGCGAGTTCCGCCTGCTCGGGCTCGATCAGCGGGCCGAAGTCCTCCGCGACACCTACGGAGTCCCGCACGTCTATGCGCAGACGGCGCACGACCTCTTCTATCTGCAGGGCTACGTCACCGCGCAGGACCGGCTCTTCCAGATGGAGCTCTATCGACGGGCCGGCTCGGGCCGACTGGCTGAGGTCCTCGGCGAGCCCGCACTCGACTCGGACAAGCTGTTCCGCACTCTGGGCCTGGCGCGCGTCGCGGCGCGGGAGCTCTCGCTTCTCCGCGACGACACGCGTGAGAACCTGAGCGCGTACGCGGAGGGCGTGAACAAATTCCTCGAGGGACACGGAGATTCGCTGCCGCTCGAGTTTGTGATCCTCGGGTACCGGCCGGAACGTTGGTCGACGCTCGATTCGCTGGTGGTCGCAAAGCTTCAGGCGTACGACGCGGCGAACAACCTCGATCAGGAGCTGCTGCGCGCCGGACTCGCATCGCGCTTCGGGACCGGCGTGCTCGCGACGCTGATGCCGGATCCCTCAGGCCGCGCGGCATCCGTCGATGAGCGCGCATGGGCCGCGGTCGCGCCGTATCTCTCGGGCGACGCCACCTCGCAGCCGGGCGCGGTCGCCCTCTCCTCGTTCCTGCCTGGCGCCGGCGACGGCATCGGGTCGAACTGCTGGGCGCTCGCCGGAACGCGGACGGCAACTGGCAAGCCGATCCTCGCGGGCGATCCGCACCTCGCGGTGCGCAACCCGTCGATTTGGTACGAGATCGGCCTCGAGGGCGCGGGCTACAAGCTCGTCGGTTTTTCCTTCGCCGGCATTCCGGGGATCGTCATCGGCCACAACGACCGCATCGCGTGGACCCTTACGTACGCGTACACCGACACCCAGGATCTCTTTGTCGAGCGCCAGGATCCGACCGATCCGCGCCGCTACGAGTACAAAGGGCAGTTCGAGACCGCCACGTTCGTGCGTGAGACGATCGCGGTGAAAGGTCGCGCCGATCCGGTGATCGTCGACGTCGCGATCACGCGGCACGGACCGATCATCACACCGGTCCTGAAAGGACAAACCACTCCTCTCGCGCTCCGCTGGACGGCGCTCGATCCCGGCCGCCTGGTCGACTTCGTGTTCGAGCTCGCGCGGGCACATAGCTGGCAGGACTTCCGCGCGGCAGCCGCCGACTTCAGCGGCGCGGCGGTCTCGGCGTGCTACGCGGATGTCGACGGGCACATCGGCTATCAGCTCATCGGCCAGCTGCCCGCGCGCAAGGGCGACGGGCAGATGCCGGTACCGGGATGGACCGGCGAGTACGACTGGACCGGCGTGCTGCCCGCCGATGCGAACCCGACGCTCCTCGATCCACCGAGCGGGGTGATCGTCAACGCGAACGACCGGCCGACCCAGGATCCTCACAGCGCGGGCTACGTCGGCGAGTGGGATCCCGGGTTCCGTGCGACGTACATCTCGCAGCGCCTCGCGAATCTTCCGAAGGCGGACCTGCCCGCGATGCGCCTGGTCCAGACCGACTACGCGTCGACGCCGGTCGCTCGGTGGCGCGAGGTCATCCTCGCGGCCACCCCGAAGACCGACCTGCAACGTCGCGCGCAAGCGCTCGTGCGCGACTGGGACGGGATCCTGTCGGCACGGTCGGGCGGCGCCGCGGTCACCGAGGCGTGGCTCATGCGCATGCTCGCGCGGACGTTCCAGGACAAGCTCGGTGAAAAGCTCTACGCCGATTACATCGGTCATGCGCGCGCGGTGTTCGCGCTCTACGAGCTCCTCGCGCACCCGGACGACCCCTGGTTCAGCGACGCCGGCGACCCCTCGGTGCGCGGACGCGACGGCCTCTCCACCGTCGCGCTCGAGGACGCGACGCGTGAGCTCGTGGCGCGGTTCGGGACGGACCCGGCGAAATGGCGCTGGGGCGACATGCACACGATCACGTTCGCGCACCCGCTCGCGATCGGGCCGCTTGCCCTTCTTCTAAACATCGGTCCGCTCCCGCGCTCCGGGGACGGCTTCTCGGTCAACAACGGCGCCTACGATCCGGCGACACCGTACAAACAGACGACGAACGCGTCGGAGCGGATGATCGCCGACCTCTCCGATCTCGATAACTCGCTCTCGGTCACGCCGGAGGGCGAATCCGGCCAGCCCGGGTCGAAGTACTGGGGCGACCAGACGCCTCTCTGGAACGCGGGCGACTACAAGCCGATGCGCTTCTCCAGGGATCGCCTCGGCCGCATCGACGGAATGCTCGTTTTTCGCTCGCGATAGGTCGGTACCATCGCCTCGTGCCAAAGAAGAGCCGGGACCGCGCCGAATGGGAGCGAACCAAGTACGCGGAGGCCACCAAGCGCGTTCCGGAGCGCGCGAAATTTGAGACGACGTACGGCGCGCCGCTGCCGCCGATCTTCGATCCCGACGGCGCGGAGCCGGGGCTTCCCGGCGAGCCGCCCTACACGCGGGGCATTCAGTCGACGATGTATCGCGGACGCCTCTGGACGATGCGTCAGTACGCCGGGTTCGGCACCGCCGAGGAGTCGAACGCGCGATACCGCTACCTGCTCGAGCACGGGCAGACCGGTCTCTCCGTCGCGTTCGACCTGCCGACGCAGATGGGCTACGACGCCGACGACGAGCGTGTGGCCGGTGAGGTGGGGAAGGTCGGCGTCTCGATCAGCTCGCTCGACGATTTCGCTCGACTCTTCGACGCCATCCCGATGGGCGACGTGACGACGTCGATGACCATCAACGCGACCGCGGCGATCCTTCTCGCGATGTACGTCGCCATCGCGAAGCGGCAGGGGGTCGCAGCCGACCGCGTCGCCGGCACCACGCAGAACGACATCCTGAAGGAATACATCGCGCGCGGGACGTACATCTTCCCTCCGCGGCCGTCGATGCGGCTCGCGACCGACCTCATCGCGTACTGCTCCGAGCGGCACCCACGATGGAACGCGATCTCGATCAGCGGCTATCACATTCGCGAAGCCGGCGCGGACGCCGTGCAGGAGCTCGCGTTCACGTTCGCGGACGCCATCGCGTACGTCGACGCGGCGGTCGAGCGCGGGCTCGACGTCGACCGATTCGCGCCACAGCTCTCGTTCTTCTTTGCCGCGCACTCGACGCTCCTCGAGGAGGTCGCGAAGTTCCGCGCTGCGCGTCGCGTCTGGGCCGCCATCATGCGCGACCGGTACGGCGCGAAGGCGCCAGCGTCGCTCGCGCTCCGCTTCCACACCCAGACCATGGGCTCGACCCTCACCGCACAGCAGCCGCAGAACAACATCGTCCGCACCGCGATCGAGGCGTTGGCCGCGGTGCTCGGGGGGACGCAGTCCCTCCATACGAACGCCTACGACGAGGCGCTCGGCCTTCCCACCGAGGAGTCCGTGCGCATCGCGCTCCGGACGCAGCAGATCATCGCCGAGGAATCGGGCGTCGCGGAGACCATCGACCCGCTCGGTGGCGCTCACACCATCGAAGCGCTGACGAGTGACATCGAGCGCCGGACGCTCGCCGAGATTAAGAAGGTCGACGGTCTCGGTGGCGCTCTCGCCGGGATCGAGCAGGGGTACCAGCAGCACGCCATCGAAGACTCCGCCTACAAACAGCAGCGCGCCATCGAGAGCAAGGAAAAGGTCATCGTCGGGGTCAACGCGTACCGCGCCGAGGGCGACGGGCCGCAGGTCCCGATCACGCGCGTCGATCCGGCCGTGCTCGAGCGTCAACGCGCGCGCCTCACGGAGCTGCGTGCGCGGCGTGACGCTGCCCGCGCGACGAAAGCGCGCGCCGACCTGACAGCCGCGGCGCGCGGCACCGCGAACCTGGTGCCGCTGATCGTCGCCGCCGTCGAGGCCGACGTGACGCTCGGCGAGATCTGCGCCGACCTGCGCGAGGTGTTCGGCACGTACGTTCCGCCGCGCCTGTGAAGCTCGGGCCGCTGCACCACGTCGCGATCGCCGTCCCGCGCATCGAGGACGCGCTTCCGTTCTTCCGCGACACCCTCGGTCTTACCGCCGATCGCATCCGGGATCTTCCCGACCAGCACGTTCGTATGGTGTTTCTCGGCGACGCGAAGGGTCGGATCGAGCTGATCCAGCCGATCGACAACGAGTCGGGAGTGGCGAAATTCGTCGCCGAGCACCCGAAACCGACGCTCCATCACGTGTGCTACATCGTCGACGACCTCGCGGCGACGCTCGAGAAGCTCGCGCGCGACGGTGTCGAGCTGATCGACCGCGCGCCGCGGCGAGGAGCCGAGGGCATGGTCGCGTTCATCCACCCGCGCGTGTCCGGCGGGGTGCTTATCGAGCTCATCGACCGCGCGAGCCTTCCTGATTCCATACCATGACCCAGGTGCAGCAACGCGCGCGGATCGCCCTCACGTTCGGCAAATCGACAGCGGCGCGCGCTCTTGCGTCCCGTGCCAACTACGTCGCCGCGCTCGAGCGCGCGCGGGCCGATGTCATCGTGGTCGAGCCCGGCGAACGCATTCCGGCCGACATCGACGGGCTCTGCCTGGCCGGCGGTCCCGATATTGCGCCGGCGCGCTACGGCGAATCCGATCCCACTCATCTGGCCAAGGAGCCGGATCTGGAGCGGGACGATCTGGAGTTCGACGCGATCGACGCGGCTTTGCGTCGGGACATTCCCGTCCTCGGGATTTGCCGCGGGTTTCAGCTGATCAACGTCGCCCTCGGCGGCCGGCTCGTGCTGAACGTCGATGAACACGAGCCCGAGGACCTCGACTCCGTCCGACTCCACCACGATGTCGCCATCGATCCGAGCTCCAAGCTTGCGGCCGCCTCCGGCCGCACGCCGCTGGCCGTCAACTCACGACACCATCAAGCGGTGACTTCGAAGGAGCTTGCTCCTTCCCTTCACGCGACCGCGACGGTCGGCGATCTCATAGAGGCGTTCGAGTCCGACGAGCACCGATGGGTGGTGGGCGTGCAATGGCACCCCGAGCGGATCGGGAAAGACCGGGGGATGTCTCCGGAGGTGGAAGGCGTGTTCGACGCCTTTGTCCAGGAGGCGGCGCGCACCACGACGGCGCCACGATGACGGTCTCGACCGGGATAGACGCCCCGGTCGAGGAGACGCGCGTCGCGCTCGGCCGTGCGCTTCGTATCGCCCTCGTTCATGGACGCGACGAGGCCTCGCGTCGCGCGGTCGCGCACCTCGCGCTCGCGTCGGGCGCCGAGATCGTCGCGCGCATTCGAGCGACCGACCCGCGATCGTTCGTCGAAGCCGCGCAAGCCCTGCGCGACGCAAAACCCGATGTCGTCGTGATACAGGGCGGAGCGAAGGAAGAGGGGGCGCTCGCCGAGCTTCTCGAGGCGCTGCGTCTCGGTTGCGGTGCGCAGCGCCCGATGCCGCGCGTTCTCGGCCTCGTCGACACGAGCGTCGCTCATGCCCTTCGCCTGCGCGCCAGCCCGTTCGAGTTCGAGCGCTTCGCGGCGGCTTCCGAGATGGTCGAAAGCCTCCGCCAGCTACGCCGCGGTGGAAACGGCGATGCCGTATTGCGGGACGAGCTCATCGAAGACGGCGCGCGAGCCCTCGCCACGACCAACGCGACGACCGCCCTCGCTGTCGACGTAACCGAGCGCTCGACGTCACTCGTCCTTGCGCACCCGGACGGTCGAATCGAAGCCGCACACCTCGTCCCTCTCGGACTCGGTATGGGCGCCGACCACGTCGTCGTACGCGCCAGCCTCGACAGTGTGCGCAGGTGGCTGCCCTGGCCGATCGACGCCCCGGCGCTGCTCGAGCGCGTCTTCAATCGCAGCCGCCGGCCGGGAGGCTCCGCGATGAACGAGGCGGCGGTCCTGCTCGAGATGGCGCTCGCGCGCGAGGCGATCGCACACGCGCTGCGCGACGCGGCCGACGCCGGACTGGACGTCGCCGCGATGCGTTCGGCGCCATCCATCCTCATCACCGGCCAGCCGGCGTCGCTCCCAGGGGCCGGGCAGAGCCTTCTGGTATTGGTCGATGGCCTTGAGCCGAATTCCGTCTCGACGGTCTTTCGCGAGCCCGACGAGGGACGAGCCGAGCGCATCGGGATGGTGGTCTCGGTGGCGCCGCGCCGGTCCGCGAAGATCCGGATCGTTCGCGCGTCCGGCCGGAGCGTGGCGCGGGTGGACCCCGGATCCTTCGGCCTCGTCGCCATGGGCGCCGACGTCGAGGTCGCGGTGAGCGGCGCCGGCGTGCGAGGTCACGGACGGTCGGGCGAGCTCGGCGTCCTGATTGATGCGCGTGGCCGACCACTCTCGCTTCCGGAGCGCGACGCCGAGCGGATCCCAGCCGTGACGCGGTGGCACGCCGCGCTGCAGGCGATCGCCGGGGATCGGAGCGCGACATGACGTGGCGTCGCGAGCGCTGGAGCGCCGATCACTCGCTCCCGATCGGGGTGAGCAAGCGGGCGCAGGTGGGAGAGCTCGTGCGGGCCGGCGACATCATCGCCGCGGGCGCCACGCTCGCCGGCGCGCTTCGCGTGCCGGGCGCGCGACGTCTCGGTCTTTCGCCTACGGACTTCGATCGTGAGCTGCGGGTACGTGTTGGCAGCGACGTGGTGGCCAAGACGGTGCTCGCGCGCGTCGGCCGGCGCTTCGCGCGCAGCGTCACCGCACCGATCGATGGACGCCTCTTGCATGTCACGGTCGATGGCGACGTCTACATCGCCCCGATCGTCGATCGCTGGACGGTGCGTGCGACCCTCGACGGCGTTGTCGCGCGGTCAGACGACGCGGTCGTGGAGATCGAAGGCGAGGCGTGGTGCCTTCAGGGTGCCGCTGCGTTCGGGCCCGACGCGATCGGCGAGATCACTGTCGGCGTCGATGGGCCGGAAGCGGATCTCGCCCCGACGCGTATCGACGTGCGCCTCGCCGGCCGCATCATCGTCGGCGGCGCGCGGGTTTCGGCGGAGGTCATCACGCGCGCGCACGCGTGCGGCGTCGCTGGACTCGTGGCCGGCGGCGTGCCGCCGGCGGGACTCCGCGTCGTTTATGGCGACACCGTGACCGCGGCAGGCGCGCCGAGCCGCGACGACCGGCCGACCGTCCTCTGCCTGATGGGCTTCGGGTCGGCCGTCCTGCCGCGCGCGGTATTTGAGCCGTTCGCCACGCTCGGCGGCGCGCGCGCGGCGATCCATACCGCGTCGGCGCGGCTCTTCGTGTTCAGCACCGCCGACATCGGTCGGACCGAGACACCGTCACCCGATGTCGCA
>JALYLL010000192.1 GCA_030774255.1 Chloroflexota bacterium
GCGCGCAGCTGGCCGACGATCAGAAGCAGGGTGGCGACCACGAGGGCCGCGCCGGTCAGCGGAGCGAACTGGTACGCGATGAGCTCCATGAAGAAGCGGCCCGGGAATCCGAGGAGCGGCGGCGCACCGATCATCGCGAATCCGCCGACCACGAACGCGAGTGCTGCGAGCGGCGCCTTCGGCGCGATCGGGCGTTCCGGGGCGCTCCGGCGCTCGAGCGTCCCCGCCGCAAGCAGCTGACCGGACGCCGATGCTCCTGTGACGATCACGCTCGCGAGCGCTCCGATGATCCCGGGTCCGGATAGCGTTGCGATGCCGACGAGCGCGGCGCCGAGATTCGAGATCACCGAGTAGACGACGAGGCGGCGAAGATCCGGTGCGCCGCTCGCGAGGAACGCGCCGCCGACGGCCGAAGTCAATCCGATGCCATGCAACAGGTCCTGCACCTTCACGACCTGCACGATCGCGGGCAGGAGACCGGACAGCGTGAGGATCTCGACGAACGCGATGAATGTCGTCGGGACGAGGACGCCGAAGTACAACGCGAGAGACGCCGGTGGTACCTCGCCGGCGAGGAGCGCGGCGTGCGTGTGGAAGGGAATGGCCGCGAGGAGCAACGCGAAGGCCACGACGAGCACGACGACCAGAAGGACGAACGTGTTCGCGGGCTGGTCGTGCGGGAGGCTCGCCGCGAGCGCGAGCGCGGCGATCCCCAAACATCCGCCCAGCGCAACGAAGCCGAAGTGACGAGTCGCCGCCTCGACCGAGCGATTGCGATGCACCTGGAACGTGAATGACCCCACTGGCACGAGAAGTCCGAGGACCAGAAGGCCGAAGATGGCGAGGGGCGCGGTCAGTTGGAGCACGCCGAGTGACGTCGCGCCGACCGCGAGCGCGGTCGGGAAGAAGTTGTAGGCGGGTTCGTCGAGCCACACGTCGAGCACGAGCAGGAAGAGCGTCGCGAGGATCACGCCCGATGCGAGACCGCCCAGTCCGCTCGCGCGGAGCTCCAGATCGAGGAGCGTCTCGCTCGTGTCCAGCGGAGTCAGCACCACGAGTGCGAATGCGACCGCGATCGCGACGAGCGAGAAGGGACCCACGATGTTGAGCCGCTTCCGGAGCACGAACGCTCCGCACGCCGCGACCGCCAGGACGAGGGGCGCCGCCGCGATCGTCAATTCTCTCGCACCACCCGCTCGTTCACGATCAGGAATGCGCCCGCGAGCGCGATCACGACCTCGACCCACCCGAGCAGAAGAGAGAGTCCGAGCTGGGGCACCGTGAGAAGACGAACGAGGAGCTCGACGCCGGTGATCATCAGGATCGCTCCAAGCGATCCGCGCACGGGCGTCCGAGCGGTCACAAGGATCGCCACTCCGGAAGAGATCAGCCAGAACGCCGCGACCTGCGCCGTGACTCCGCTCGGATCCTCGCCGATGAGCGGGACGGTGACCGTCTCGCTCGAGGCGGTGCGAAGCGTCGCGACGCACGCCGCCGTCGCCGCGGCCGCGACGATCGTCGCGAGCCAGAGCCGCCATCCGGGATCCTCGCCGTATGTCCGGTCGCGCGCCGCCACATAGAGGATCCCGCATGCGACGAGCGCTCCGCAGCCTTCGACTGCGAGCTGGCTCACGGTGAGCTGGCCGGCGGTCACGACGTTGGCCGCGAGCGATACGCCGAGCAGCGCGACCGCCGAGTAGCGGAGCTGCCGCGAACCGTTCGCCGCGAGAGTCGCAAGCGCGACGATGCCGAGGGGGATCACCTATCGGGTCGACCAGACCAACAGCGCGACGATGAGCACCGCGGCGAGCCACACGCCGGCCCTCTGCTCGAAGAGCGCGAATCCGCCGGTGGCCACGGTCACGGCGCGCTCGAGCGCTCTGAACGTGGCGACTCCGGTCGGGACCGGATCGGCCGCCCACACGAATCGCTGCAGTCGCGCGGCGACACCCTTGAGGTCCGGCAGGAGGGGTCCCAGCATGCGTGCCGCGATGACGAGAATCGTTGCCGTCACGACGGTGCCGATCGCGACGACCGGGTCGATCGGATCAAGTGGCCGTCGCAGAAGGGTGAGCGCGTCAGGTATTGGAAGCGACAGCAGGCTCGCGAGGAGCGCGGTGCTGAAAAGCGCGGTGACCGCCGCCGCGATGTCGAGATCCGGCGGCGCTTCGCCTTGCGCGAGACGCCGGCCCGCGTGCGCGAGCTCGAGCGCGAGAACGACCATCACCACGATCACGGCCGCCACCGCCGTTGCGGGATCCGCCGCGCTCGCCGCGCCGGTCGCCAATCCGATGACACCGGTGACGGTCCAGACGCTCGTCGACATGATCGCCAGGTACGCGCGATGCGGCGGCATCCACACGCTCTCGAGCAGAGCCGCGAACCCCGCACCCACCAGGATGAACAGGCCCGACGCGAGCGCGATCGGTGTGCCGACCGCGAAAGCGATCCACAGAGTCGCGAGCGTCACGTCGTGGCGAGCGACCTCCCATTGCTCCGGGAGCGCGAGGGAGACCGCGGCCGCATACAGGACCGTGAGCCCCGCCGCCGCGAGTACGACGTAGCTCCAGTGGAGCTCATCCCATCCGGCCAGCACCGCGGCCGCGACGATCGTCATTACGATCGCGCGCCGCGACGCGCGCCCGCGAGCCCGCGACCGCAGCGCGAATGCGACGAGCACCAGGCCGAGCAGTGCGAGACGCGGCGCAAGTCCTATGAAGGGGAGCCCCAGGGTCGAAAGGTCGATGTTCGTCACCCCGAGCACCCGGAGCAGCACGATCGACGCGGCGACGCCGGCCGGCGTGGCAAGCAGTCCCCGCAGTGGTTCGCGTTCTGCGGCGAGCAGGGCCTGTGCGGGTTGGTAGCGCCAAGGCACGAACGGGTAGAGGCCGGCGAAGAGTCCCGCCCCGGCGGTCGCGGCGAGGATCGCGCCGGGGCTGACCGCCGACGAGGAGATCGCGTCAAAAGCGAGCGACGCGCCTCCCTGCCGCGCGATGAGGAGCGCGGCCACGACGAATCCCTGGATCCCGACCGCGAAATAACCCGCGATGCGCATCGCCGAAGGCGCCGGTGCCACGAGCAGGGTCGCGAACGCGCTGACCGCGGCAAGGACCGCGATCGCGACCGCCGCCGCGACCAGGTCGACGGTGACCACGACCGCGATGAACGTGAAGCCGATGGCCAGGGCGAGCGACGGAAGGAAACGCGGTGAGCTTGCCGACCGCGCGTTCGCGAGGAGGGCGGCGGCGACGTACGCGAACCCGGCCGAGACCGCCACCGCGCCGAGGCCATCGAGTCGGTAGGACGCCTGGATGGTCGGTCCCCCGGCGGCTGACCATTCCCACAGGGCTCGTCCCGCGGCAAGCGTCGGATCGGTCAGTTGATAGAGAAGAAGGGGCGATATGGCGCCCAAAGTGGCGACCAAGAGGGCGGTCGGCACGCGCCATGCCTGTGCGATGCGTCGCGGGGCGACGAGCAGCGCGACCAGCGACAGAGTGATCGCGGCCGCGAACAAGGTGAATTCCGCTCGCACTATCACCCTGCGGTAAGGTAGCCGAGGTGGATCTAAGACTCCTTCCACAGCAGCAGCTCAAGGTCACGCCGAAACAGATCGCAGCGAACTACATCCTTCAACTTAGCTCGCTCGAGCTGCAGGACGTCATCAATCAAGAGCTTCAGGAAAATCCCGCCCTCGACCTCGAGGAGGTGCAGGCCTGCCCGCTCTGCGGTCAGCCCCTCGCCGGCCGGGTCTGCCTGAACTGCTTCGGTACCGGCAAGGGGCCGTACAAGGGCAGCGAGGACATCGAGACCGAGCCACTTGAGGGGACGAGCCTTATGCAGCGCGACGAGGAAGAGGACGAGCTCGACCCGATCGTTCGCGCCGAGGCCGAGCAAACGCTCGCCGAGTACCTCTCATGGAATACCCGCGTGCTGCTGCCGAAGCGGCTGTACCCCGTCGCCGAGTACATCATCGGGAACCTCAACGACGCTGGATTCCTCGAGCTGCCGCTCGAGGAGATCGCCAAGACGCTGAAAGTGTCCCTCGCCGACGCCGCCGAGGTGCTCAAGACCATTCAGGGCATCGAGCCGTGGGGGATTGGCGCCCGTGACACCCGCGAGTGCCTCCTGATCCAGATCGACCATCTTCTGGAGATCGGCGAGGAAGTCCCGCCGCATGTGCGGTCGATCGTCGCCGACCATCTCCGCGAGCTTGGCGAGCATAAGTTCGGCGATATCGCGCAAGCCCTTCGCGTCTCGCGCGAGGAGATCCAGCAGGGCTGGGATTGGGTGAAACAGAGCCTCAACCCCTATCCGGCGCACGCATTCGCCGCCGGGCCGGACGGCACGAGCATCGGCGGCCGTCAGGTCGCCCTCCGACCCGACGTGATCATCGTCCGCAACGAGAAGGGCGACTTCGAGGTCGAGGTCATCGAGTCGCGGCGGTTCTCGCTGCGAGTGAATCCCGTCTATCGCCAGCTCGTCGGGCAGCTCCAGGCCGCCCGGAGCGCGGGCGCGGCGGCGCCGACGATGACCGACGACGAGCGGCAGCACATCCGGCAGTACGTGACCCGCGCGAAGTTCTTCATCGACAACATCAACCAGCGGCGGCAGACCATCGGCCGCATCACCGACGTCATCGTCGAGTGCCAGAAGGATTTCCTCGAAAAGGGCGTCCAGTCGCTTCGGCCGCTCACGCGCGCGGAGGTGGGGGAGCGCATCGGCATGCACGAGTCGACGGTGAGCCGGGCCACGGCCGGCAAGTTCGTGCTCCTTCCGGCCGGCGAGGTGATCCCGTTCTCCACCTTCTTCACGGCATCGCTCGGCGTGAAGGACGTGATCAAGAACATCATCGAAGCCGAGGACCACTCGCGTCCGTATTCGGACCAGGAGATCGTCGAAAAGCTGCGCGAGGAACACGGAATCCGACTCGCGCGCCGCACCGTCGCGAAATACCGCGAAGAGCTGCAGATCCTCCCGGCTCGACTGCGAAAGCGTTAGCCCCTCGGCCGGCGGCGCCCGCGAGGGTTGCTAGGTCCGCGCGACCTTCCTCTTCGGAGCGTTTCCCTTAGGGGGCGGCGCGCCGAGGACCGTGGAGATCTCCTCGACCGACGCCGACTCGATGTGGTAGCCGAAGGAGGTCCGGCGGACGCCGGGCAGATCCTTGCCGCGCATCGCGTCCCGAAGGGCGTGCTCCCGCCAGCCGATCTTCGCGGCGAGCTCGGCAGTCGTCAGCCAGTCACGGTCCTTGCTCTTCGTCTTTTCGGACGCGTCAGCTTTGGGCTGGGACTTCGATGCTTTTTGCGGTGGCACAACCCGAACTCTAACCGGTTTGCGCCTGTCGGCAGGCTGACCTAAAATGACATCGAAGCGCTGCGGCCCCCTCCGTCGGGGCGGGCGCCTTTTTCTTGGCCTTTTCGCTTTGGGGGTCTCGTGAACGCATCGCCTCTTCTGTGGGTAGTGCCGATCTCTGGCGTTCTGGCACTCGCGGTCGCTGGGTACTTCGCGTACGACGTTCTGCGTTCGCCTACCGGCACTCCTGCGATGCAGAAGGTCGCCGGGGCGATCTACGTCGCGGCAGTGGCGTTCATGCAGCGCCAGTACCGGACCATCGCGCTCCTCGCCGTCGGCGGCATGATCGTCATCGGTCTCGTCATCTACTTCTTCGAATCAGCGCCGGGCGTTTCCCCGATGGAGCTCGCGATCAAGACATCGATCGCGTTCATCGTTGGTGCCGCATGCTCGATGGCCGCGGGTATCGTCGGTATGTTCGTCGCGGTGAAGTCGAATCTACGAACCGCGGCCGCGGCGCAGCACTCGGTCGCCGACGCCCTGCGCATTTCGCTCCGCGGCGGCGCCGTCTCCGGAATCCTCGTGGTGGCTCTCTCGTTGATCGGCGTGTTCGTCATGTTCATCGCGTACGGCGGGTTTGAGCATCCCGACCAGGCTCCCTTCACGATCGTCGGGTTCGGTTTCGGGGCGTCGTTCGTTGCGCTCTTCGCGCAGCTTGGCGGCGGTATCTATACGAAGGCCGCCGACCTTGGCGCCGACCTCGTGGGCAAGATCGAGGCGGGCATTCCCGAGGACGACCCGCGCAACGCGGCCGTGATCGCGGACCTGGTTGGCGACAACGTCGGCGACTGCGCCGGTCGTGGCGCGGATCTCTTCGAGTCCACCGCCGCCGAGAACATCGGCGCGATGATCCTCGGCGTCGCGATCTACGCAGTTACGCAGAACCCCGCCTGGATCCTCTTCCCTCTGGTGGTGCGCGGATTCGGCCTGATCGCGAGCATGATCGGCATCTTCACGGTGCGCGGAAGCGACACCAAGAGTCCGATGTCGTCGCTCAACCTCGGCTACTACATCACGATCGCGCTCTCGATCGCCGGCATGTTCCTCGTCACGAACGTGATGCTCAACGAGAAGGGCGCCGGCATCTGGTTCTTCTATGCAGGCGTCGTCGGGATCCTCACGAGCCTCGCCTTCGTGTACATCACGCAGTACTACACGGCGGGGGACTGGCGACCGGT
>JALYLL010000193.1 GCA_030774255.1 Chloroflexota bacterium
CCGTGCGGTTTTCCGGTACGGGCCGATCGGCCGGATCGGCTGGCTTTGGTGATGTTGTTCTCTAACATGACCGTGTGGCGGTCGTTGTTTGCGCGCGGTGCGGACAGGAGCGCGAGGGCGCGGGGAAGGTAGGGCTTCCCGGCTCGCTCGGCGCGGACATCGAGGCGCGCATCTGCGCGGAGTGCTGGACCGAGTGGCTGAGCACGCAAATACGGGTCATCAATCACTATGGCCTGCGCCCCGCGCAACGTGAGGACCGAGAGAAGCTCTACGAGCTCACCCGAGACTTCCTGCAGCTCGGCGTCCCAGCCTCGGAGGTTTGATGGAGACAGGATCACGACGACGACGCCCCGCGGAGGGCGAGAGGCGCACGGTCGTCATCGAGGTGCCTGAGGAGCTCGAATGACCGCCGAGCTCCGCTACCTGTACGCGGTCGCGAACGCGAACGCGGATATCGCGATTGCCGCGGCAGGCCTCCGAGGCATCGATGGTGGCCGGGTCGAAGCGGTCGTCGAAGGCGCCCTGCTCGGTGCGACGACCGTCGTGCCTGCTGCCGACTACGAGGCGCAGCCGCTCAACGAGCGGCTCCAAGATCTGAACTGGCTCGCGCCGCGAGCGGCTTCGCATCAGGACGTGAACGCAAAGCTAGTCGACCTTGCGAGCGCGGTCATCCCGCTCGCTTTTGGCGCTATCTATCGCGGCACCGAGGGTGTCCGCGAGCTCCTGCGGACACGTGCCGACGATCTCGCGGATCGGCTGCGCGCAGTCGAAGGACGCGCGGAGTGGATCGTCTCGATCGAGCGTGAGGGATCGGACGCGCTTCTGGGGGACGCGACCCGGTCTCTGGAGGCGGAGATCGTCACGGCTCCATCTGGTCGGGCGTTCCTCCTTAGCACGCGCCGCGACGAGGTCACCCGCGAAGAGCGACGCACGGGTGATGCAGCGATGGCGGAGAAAACCTGGGCGACGATCGAGGCGATCGCCGAACGCGTCTACCGCGAACCGTTGATCGACGATCCGATGGGGACCGCGATCGCGCGCTTCAGCGTGCTCGCCCGCCGCGAGCGCGAGGTCGAGCTGGGCGACGTCGTTCGGCGGCTCGGCGCGACCGGGACATCCGAGGGGTATCGCGTCCGGCTCTCAGGTCCGTGGCCGACCTACCGCTTCGGCGGACTTCCGAGCGAGCGCATCGCCTCCGCATGAGGGAGCTCACGCCGGAGGACACGTCAGTCCTCGAGCTCGTCGACTGTCTCTTGATCACGTTGTCGGTCCAGGGACCGCCGAGCGATGCGCGAGCAGCCTAAAGTCCTCGTCGTCGACAACGAGCAGAGCGTCGTCGTCACGACAAAGGCGATCCTCCAGCTCGATGGCTACGACGTCGCGACGACGACAAGCGGGGCCCAGGCACGCGCGATGGTGCGCGAGGTCGAGTACGACCTCGTGCTGACCGACCTGCGGCTCGAGGACAGTGACGGCCTCGACGTTCTCAAGGCCGTCCGCGAGAGCTATCCCGAGACCGTCACGATCGTGCTCACCGGTTACGCGTCAGTCGAATCGGCGATCCAGGCGCTGCGGGCCGGGGCGTACGACTACCTCGTCAAACCCAGCGAGGTCGAGGAGCTTCGCAGCACGGCCGCGCGCGGCATCGAACGACGCCGGCTCGGGCAAGAGCTGCGCCACCGAGTCGCCGAGCTCGCCGAGCTGAACGCGTCGCTGCAGGCGCGCATCGACGAAGCGACCGCCGAGCTCAAGGAACGGTACGAGCAGCTCAAGGAGCTCGACCGGATGAAGTCGCAGTTCCTCTCGATCGCATCGCACGAGCTCAAGACGCCGATAACCGCGATGTCGGGATTCCTTCAGGTCGCGCTGCGGAGGGTTCGCCGTCTCAGTCAAGGGGAAGCGGCCGCGCCGGTCGCCGAGGGGCTGCGTGGCATCACCGAACAGCTCGAGGTCGTGTACCGGCAGACGGGAAAGCTCGCGCGGCTCGTCGACGAGCTCCTCGATGTCTCGCGGATCCAGACCGGCCGCATCGAATTCCGCTATGGCGACGTTGATCTGAGCGAGCTGGCCAACGAGGTCGCGACCCGGATGCAGCTCACGACCAACGCGCACGAGATCTCCGTCCGCCGCGACTCCGAGAGCGTCGTGACCGCCGATCGCGATCACCTCGAGCAGGTGCTGAACAACCTCGTCGCGAATGCGATCAAGTACTCGCCGACCGGAGGATCGATAACGATCGACGTCCGCCCCGACGACGGCGGTGTGCGGCTCTCCGTCACCGACCAGGGGATCGGCATCCCCGAGAAGGAGCTGGACGCGATCTTCGGCCTGTTCTACCGCTCGCCGGATCGCGTCGCGCGTGACGCCGCCGGCATGGGCCTGGGCCTGTACATCAGCAAGGAGATCGTCGTTCGCCATGGCGGGCGCATCTGGGCCGAGAGCAGCGGAGTCAAGGGGAGCACGCTGAATGTCGTGATCCCGCGCATGCCGATCGGCTCGACCAAGGCCGACGTCGCGCAACCGAGTGCAGCGCGCCGCTAGACTTCACATCGCGAGCTTGATTTTTCGGGGTGTGGCGCAGCCTGGTAGCGTGCCTGAATGGGGTTCAGGAGGTCCCGGGTTCGAATCCCGGCACCCCGACCGGTAATCAACTAGTTGACAGCGGACCGCGCAGGGCAATTACTGAGTATGATCGCTCCGACGATCCAGAGAACAAAAGCACCGAGAAGTGGTGGCACTTCGCTGAGGCTCGTGCCGCTATGGAGCACTCGATAGCCAACGATCATCAGTAGACCGACCAGACATTCGCTTGCATCACGAGAGTCTGGAGGAGCACCCAGCTTATCCGGCGCATCGTGAGCTCCTTCGCACAGCGTCGCCCACGTTCGTGGTCGCGCGCGCCCTTGACAGAGAAGGGGCTGCACCGACAATGCGAGCACCGCGTCGAAAAAGCGCGGCGCTTCCTTTCACGGTCGCGCTTCCAAAGTTCGCGGACGGGAGGAGGTGATAGCAAACATGCCGAAGAAGAAGAAGGCCGCAAAGAAGAAGCACTAGGCCATATTGGCTACGTGGAGCGCCGCGGGCGGGCGGCGCTGCCACAGGAATGTCGAGCTTCGTTACAAAGATCCCCCTGCAACCGCGCTGACATATCGAGCGAGCGCGTACCCCGTTCACTGAATAGCGATGAGGTGGGATTCCGCGCGCGCCGCGCTTCTGAGCGCTCTCGTGAGCCTTCCGGTCAGCCTCGCTCTCGTGGCGATGCCGCTCGCGACGACCGCCGAGGCATCGGCCACTGACATGCTCCTGCTCACCAACCAATACCGGTATGCGATCGGTTCGCCGACCGTGCCGTCGGACCCGCGACTCACGCAGGCCGCGCAGAACCACGCGAACTACAACAGCGCCAACGGCATCCTCGGTCACTACGAGACCGCGGGGAATGCGTACTACACCGGCTACTCGCCGCGCGATCGGTTGATCGCGCAGGGTTGGACCACATCGTTCGTGAGCGAGGTCGCGACCGGCGGCTCCGAGCTCGGCGGCGTTCGCCAGCTCTGGGACGCGCCCTATCACCGGCTCGGCATGATGCATCCGAACGCGACGACGATCGGCTGGGGCCACTCCGAGTTGAATGGCCGCCAGAATAACGTCGGCGACATCGTCTACAACTTCGGGATCCGTCCGGTGGAGTTCGTGCGTTCCCCCGCAAATATGCAGACGAACATTCCGACGTCATGGAGCGGGCAGGAGTCTCCGAGCCCGGTCCCCGCCG
>JALYLL010000194.1 GCA_030774255.1 Chloroflexota bacterium
ACTTCGGGTGAAACGCGGCCCTCGACGGTCAGCACGCCGGGCTCGTAGGCATGCGGATGGAACGTCCACGGGAACGATCGCGAGATCACGCGCGGCGCCTCGATCGCGGCCTGCGTGTTCATTCCGAAGTCCACGATGTTGCAGACGACCTGGACCATCGCCTGGCACTGCGCGTCCTCGCCCGGGCACCCAAAGGGCATGAGCGCGCGCGCGTCCTTCATGAGAAGCGCGGGGTTAGGTGTGAGGCGCGGTCGTTTGCCGGGCGCGATCGCGGACGGGTGGCCGGGGGTCGTCCAGAGCTGCGCGCCGCGCGTCGACACGATCATGCCCAGACCGGGGACGAGTGGCGCGCCAAGTCCAGGATCCGACGGCGTCGCCGCGAACGCGTTGCCTTCCGCATCCATGGCGCATGCGAACGAGGTGTCCGGCGCTCCAACACCTACCGCGATGCGCGGACGATAGCCCGCGTGGCCGGCGCGTCCCTCGAAGCGCCACGGGTCACCGGGGGCCGGCAGCTCCGGATGCGCGCGGCCGCCTTCGATCAGCGCACGGCGCTCGTCCGCGTAGCCCTTCTGTAGGAGGCCGCGGATCGGCACGTCGATCTGCTCGGGGTCGCCGAAGAATCCTTCACGGTCAGCCGCCGCGAGCTTGAAGGCCTCGACGTAGCGATGCAGGAACTCGAGCGAGCCTGGTCCGAGCGACGCGATGTCGTAGCCCTCGAGGATGTTCAGCGTCATCGGAACGAGCGGGCCCTGCGACCACGGTCCGCACGCGTAGACGTCGATGCCGCGGTACGTCGAGTGAGCGGGACTCTCGATCCGGACACGCTGCGCGCGAAGGTCGTCTTTGGAGATCGCCCCGCCGGCCACGCGCATGAACGAAGCGATCTGGTCGGCGATGTCGCCCAGATAGATCGCGTCGCGCGCCGCCATGATCGCGTTCGCCCGGCCGGCGCTCAGGTGGGCGCGCTCGATCGAGACGAGGCGGCGGAAGAGCGCGCCGAGGTCGCGCTGAACCAGGATCTCGCCGACGCGCGGTGGCCGGCCGTTCGGAAGAAACACTTCCGCGCTGGTCGGCCATTCGCGGAGGCGCTCGGCGAGACGCTCGATCGCCATGGCAAGGCGCGGATAGACCGGGAAGCCGTCGCAGAGCTCGATCGAGGGCCCGAGCACCTCCGCGAGCGTGAGACGGCCGTGCCTCGCGAGCGCGGTCAGCCACGCGTCGGCCGCGGCCGGCGTCACCGAGCGCTCGACGCCGATCGGCATGTCGTCGCCGTGCCGCGCGCGATAAGCGTCGAGGCCGAGCGACGCGGGCCAGTGCCCGAGCCCGTCGATCGTCTCGGGCACGGCCATGCCCGGCCGGAACACGATGATCGGAGCGACGCCGCCGAAATCCGTGAGGTGACGCTCGAGGACGTTGAGCGCGATGCCCGCCGCGACCCCGGCGTCGATCGCGTTGCCGCCCTGCTCGAACATGCGCGCTCCCGCAAAGGTCGCGAGGTAGTGACACGAGCTCACCATGTGGCGCGACGCGAGCAGCGCGGGCCGACCCTGCGTGATGGCGATCGGCGGCGCGGTGTTCTCGACGGGGATCTCGCGCACGGACCAACTTTAGTGGCTACGCTCGGGCGATGCGGATCATGGCGTGGCGCGTTCCGCCGTACGACAACGGGACCTACATCGTGGTCGACGATCGTCGCGACGCGCTCTTGATCGACCCGGCGATGGGCGAGCGGGTGACCATCGACGCGGTGAAAGCACAGGGACTACACCTTGTCGAGATCCTGAACACGCACGGCCACCCCGATCACATCTACGGGAACGCCGCGGTGAAAGAGGCGACGAAGGCGCGGCTCGCCATCCATCGACTCGACGCGTATCGCCTCGGCCCGAAGCGGCCGGCCACGCCGTTGCCGATCCCACCATGCGATGCGGACGACCTCTTTGAGGAAGGCGCGCTGAGCTACGTGGCGGATCTGAAGCTCGCGGCCCTCCACACGCCGGGGCACACCGAGGGATCGA
This sequence comes from Chloroflexota bacterium, assembly GCA_030774255.1. Taxonomy (GTDB): domain Bacteria; phylum Chloroflexota; class Limnocylindria; order P2-11E; family P2-11E; genus 3-1-20CM-2-70-9. Next base: position 2,022 of record JALYLL010000194.1, read on the forward strand.
CCTGCTTCTATTTCGAGCGAGAGCGCGTGCTCTTCTCGGGCGACGTCCTCTTTCAGGGAAGCACCGGCCGCTGGGATCTTCCAGGCGGCGATCGCGAGCAGATGGAGCGAAGCCTCGAACGAGTGATGACCCTCCCGCAAGAGACGAAGGTGTATCCCGGCCACGGCGCGTCGACCACGATTGCCGACGAGCTTCCGACGCTCCGTTACCTGCGCGAGGCCGGCGTCCTTCCCGGCCTTCGCGTGTGACGCCGCGGGTCCGACTCTTCGCGGACCGCGACTACGCGGCCGTTGTCAGGATCAGGAGACTCGCCGAGCAACGCGACCTATCGGTCGCTCTCGCGCGCGAGGAGGATGCCCACTGGGACCACTCGCGCTACGAGCAGGTCCGCGTCGTAGCGGTCGACGAGGAGGACGCACCGGTTGGCTACGGCGAGATCCACCACGAGCCGAGCCGCTTCGATCCGCGGCGGTATTTCGTGCGGCTCGCCGTCGATCCGCGGTTGCGCCGAAAGGGGATCGGCGCCGCGATGTGGACGCAGCTCCGCGCCGAGCTCGACGAGCGCTCCGCGAAGGTCGCGTGCCTTTGGGCCGACGACGGCACCGCCTGCCGCGAGTTCATCGTGCGCCGCGGCTTCATCGAGGTCGTCCGTTCGTACGAGCAAGTCGTCGCGCTCGCGACGGCACCGCTCCAGCTTGCCGCGGCAGAGGAGGCCGTGAGAGGACAGGGCATTCGCGTCGAAACGTTGTCGGAGCTCTTAGCTCGCCGAGGCGACGAGGCACTCGAGGGGGTCCACGAGCTCTACACGGCGTCCCGCATCGATCAGCCCACGCTCGGCAAGGTCACCGCGCGCCCGTTCGAGGACTGGCGCCGCGAGGTCTTCGACGAGCTCCATGGGCTGCCCGAGGCGTACTTCGTGGCAAGCCACGGCGAGCGTCTGATCGGGTGTTCCGCCGTGCACGAGTCGGGCGAGGACGTGCTGCGGATCCTGATCACGGGGGTGCTGCCGGAATATCGGCGACGAGGCATCGCGCGACTCCTCAAGCTTCGCGTCCACGCGTGGGCGCGAGCGCACGGCTATCGCGAGATCCACACCAGCACGGCGAACGTGGCAGTGGTCGCTCTCAACACGGCCCTCGGGTACGCGATCGTCGGCAGCTGGGGAGGCTACGAGCTCGCTATTCGGTGACCCCGAGGATGTTGAAGCCGTTGTCCGCGTAGATCGTGTCGCCCGTCACCGCGCGGGACCACTCCGAGGCAAGGAAGACGGCGACGTTGCCGACCTCTTCCTGCGTGATGTTCCGTCGCAGCGGCGCTTTTTCGACCATGAGATCGCGCGCCTGCGATACCCCTCGCACCGCGCTCCCGGCGAGAGTCTTCAGCGGCCCGGCCGAGATCGTGTTCACGCGAACGTTGTGCGGCCCCAGGTCCGCCGCAAGGTACCGCGTCTCCGCCTCGAGCACCGCCTTGGCCATCGCCATCGAGTTGTAGCTCGGCACGACCCGGTCGACGGCGTTATAGGTGAGGCTCATGACCGATCCACCGCCGGCCTTCTCGAATAGCGGCAGCGCCGCGCGGCTCAGCGCGACGAGCGAGTAGGCGCTGATGTCGATCGCGGTCTTTAGGCCCTCGCGGCTGATCTCGTGGAACCGACCCTTGAGGTCCTCGATCGCGGCGAACGCGATCGAGTGGACAAGGATGTCGAGCTTGCCCCACTTCTGGTCGATCTCGGCAAAGAACCTGTCGATCTCTTCCTGCTTCGAAACGTCGCACGGTCCGACCGGGATCGACTCGTGATTCGGCAGCGTCGCGACGAGCTCCAGGACATTGTCCTTGAGCCGATCGTTCGGCCAGTTGAATGCGAGGTCTGCACCCTCGCGCTGGAACGCGGTGGCGATCCCCCACGCGATGCTGCGCTTGTTGCCGACACCCATGACGAGCGCCTTCTTGCCGTCGAGCAGACCCATCGTCGTGAATCATCCCAGATGCGGAGCCTACGCGTCGAATAGTTTGCTGCATCACGTCTGCAGCGAATTCAGCTCCGCAGTGGTGATCCGCATCAAGAATTCGGGATCGGGTTCGTCCGGGACGTGCACCTCGCGTAGCGCGCGGAACCCCACCTTCTCGTAGGCGCGGATCGCCGCGAGGTTATGCACCGACGGACCGATCACGCACACGTCGATGCGGTGGAACGGGAACGCGACGTCACGCAGGAACTGCCGGAGCATCGCGGCTCCGTGACCAAGACCGATGAGCTCCGCTTCCCCGATGAAGAGATCGACCCCGA
>JALYLL010000195.1 GCA_030774255.1 Chloroflexota bacterium
GGTGACCCGCCAGATCGAGTGCGCTGTACTGTCGCTCGCCGTACGGATAGTCCGTAGGTGGTTGAAGGATCCGCGCACCCGATCGCACGGCTTGTTCGTGATGGCGGTCGGCGTCGTCGACGCGCACGTGCACTGCGTGCGTGACCGCGCTCGCGGCGACGCGTCTCTCGGTGCGGCCCGCGGTGACGATGACCGCGCCGTCGCCGAAGACGAGCTGGACGCGATGCTCTCCGACGCGCAGACGCTCTTTGAATCCGAAGGCGCGGCAAAGCCACTCGCTCGCCTCGGCCACATCGTCGTACGTCAGGACCGGAATGACGGCGGAGCGGGGCACCGAGCGGTTGACGATCATAGGGTCATTCTCAGCGCTGGCTCATGAGCGAGCGTCGCGACCTATGCTCAACAGATCAAGAACAACACCGCCAAAGCGCGTAAGTCCCCTGCCCGCCCTGCGGCGAAGGCCGGGCCGGCGGCCGCGCCGAAGCCTGAGCCCGCCGCACCGCCGGCCCCTTCGGGCGAGCTCGACCGACTCAGAGATGAGCTGCAGCGCGTCAATCAGGAGATCTCCAGGATCGCGCGCCTCACCCGCCCTGGCTCGGACGCGGGAAGAAACTCGCAGCTGCCCGAGAAACAGCAGCTTCTTGTCCAGCGGCAGGACCTCGAGAGGAAGATCCGGGCGCTCTCGAAACCTTAGTCACCTAGATGTAAACCCGGCGATAAACGCGGCCGACGTGCCCCGCTAACGTGATCCGATGACACGGCGGGGGTGGGTCCTTTTCGCGGCGATGGCGCTGATCTGGGGAATCCCCTACCTGTTCATCAAGATCGCGGTCGGGGAACTCACGCCGGCGACGCTCGTCTTCCTCCGCAGCCTGATCGGAGCCTTGCTCTTGTTCCCAGTCGCGGTGGCGCGGAAGGATCTCGCGCCGCTGCGCCCGTACTGGAGGTGGATCGTCGCGTACACGTTCGTCGAAGTCGCCGCGCCGTGGTTCCTTCTCTCCGACGCGGAGCGGCGGATCTCGAGCTCGCTCACGGGTCTCCTCATCGCCGCCGTCCCTTCGATCGGCGCGGTCCTCGTCGTCGTCGCCGGAGGGCGAGATCGGTTGGATTCGCGCCGCATCGTCGGGCTGGTCGTTGGCTTCGTCGGGGTCGCTGCGCTCGTCGGCCTCGACGTTCGCGCCGATGACCTCGGTGCGATCGGCCAGGTCGCGCTCGTGACGGTCGGCTACGCGATTGGGCCGGTGATCATCGAGCGAAAACTAGGAAGCCTCCCCTCACTCGGCGTGGTCGCCGGCTCCCTCGGCATTACCGCGCTCGCGTACGCGCCATTCGCCTTTACGCAGGTGCCCGCGGCGCTGCCGTCTCCTTCGGTCCTGTTCGCAGTTGCCATCCTTGGCGTGGTCTGCACGGCCTTGGGCTTTGTCGTGTTCTTCGCGCTCATCACCGAGGTCGGAGCGCCACGAGCGACCGTGATCACGTACGTCAACCCCGCCGTCGCCCTGGCCCTGGGCGTCCTCCTGTTGGGCGAACCATTCACGTTCGGCATCGCGCTCGGGTTCGTTCTCATCGTGCTCGGCTCGGTGCTCGCCACGCGCCGCACGTCGCCGCCGTCGCCCAGCCTGTCATTGACCGAGGAGCGTGCGCGGCCGATCCGATCGTCGCGTTGAAGGGCGTCCTTGATGCGCGCGCGTTGAATCGCGCGCTCCTCGAGCGTCAGCTTCTGCTCCGGCGATCGAAGATCTCGACCGGGGACGCGATCGAGCGGGTCGTCGGAATGCAGGCACAGATCCCGGCCGACCCGTACATCGCTCTGTGGAGCCGTCTCCAAGACTTCCGGACGGACGACCTCGCCACGCTGATCACCGATCGGAAAGCGGTCCGCATGAGTCTCTTCCGTGCGACGATCCACCTCGTCACCGCGCGGGACGCATTGGCACTCCGTCCGGTCATCCAGCCAGCGCTGGCGCGCCTGTTTCAAAGTGCGAGCCCCTTCGGGAAGCAGCTTGTGGGCATGGATCTCGCGCGGCTCCTCGCGTTCGGTCGTGATCTCGTTGACGAGCGGCCGCTCACGAGCGCCGAGATCCGTCCGCTCCTGCACAAGCGCTGGCCCAAGCGCGACCAGGACTCGCTCGCGGCAGCCATCGGCTATCTCC
>JALYLL010000196.1 GCA_030774255.1 Chloroflexota bacterium
ACGCCGCGACGGAAGGCGGGGTCACTCGCGCTGCGTCTGGCGAGGTCCGCGTCGCGTCCGGCGGCGTCGATCGCGCGGACGATGCGACCGATAGCGTTCGGCTTCTTGAGCTTCTTCTTAGCGGTCAACGCTTGTAGACGGGCTGGATCCAGCTGCGGTACTGCGGGGCCTTGCCGCGAACGGCATCGAAGTATGTCTCGCTCACTTTCGCCGTGATCGGTCCGCGCTCGCCGTTGCCGATGGCGCGGTGGTCGATGCTCGTGACCGGCGAGATCTGCGCGCCCGTGCCGCAGAGGAACACTTCGTCGGCGATGTAGAGCTCGGTGCGGTCGACCTGGCGGATCGCCGTCGGGATCCCGTTGTCGGTCGCGATCTTCATTACGGACGCCCGGGTGATCCCCTCGAGGATGTTGTCGGTTGCCGGCGGCGTGATCAGCGTTCCATCCCGCACGAGGAACAGGTTCTCGGCGCTTCCCTCGCTCACGTGGCCGTCCTGCGTCAGGACGATCGCCTCGTCGAAGCCGCCCTCCTGCGCCTCGCTCTTGGCGAGAGCGGCGTTCACGTACGAACCGGTGATCTTGGCGCGAGCGGGGATCGCGTTGTCGTCCGTCCGTCGCCAGCTCGACACGCTGCACGAGATCCCGCGGTCGATGTCGATATACGTCCCAAACGGGACCGCGAAGACTGTGAAGCCGTCGTCGAGGTCGTGGAGCCGCACGCCGATGACCGGACTCGACTTGTATGCGAGCGGTCGGATGTACGCGTCCTCGCGGTAGTTGCATTTGCGCAGCAGCTCGAGCGTGATGCCGACCAGATCATCGGCGGTGTAGGGAAGGCCGATCCGCATGATCCGGCAGGAGCGGTGGAACCGGAGGTAGTGCTCCTTGAGGTGGAGCGCGTAGAGCTGCTCGTCCTCGGCATTCCAGTAGGCCCGGATGCCCTCGAACACGCCCGTCCCGTAGTTGAAGGCGTGCGTCAAAACGCTCACTTTGGCGTCGCGTACAGGGACGAATTCGCCGTCCAGGAAGGCAAATGCGGTGTCCGGGGCGGCGCCCCGTCGCAGCGACGTCGGTCTGGTCAGCTCCTGCACCATGCCCACACTCCTTGCCCGGCCATGCGGCCGAACGAGCTCTGGACCGGCTCAACGCACGCCCCGTGCCGACCCGCTTCTGCCATTGTGACAGGATTACTGGCGGTCAGACCGCCGGTGTGACCCCTTAGACACCGCGGTGCGTACCTGCTCCATGGAGGTGCGTGTTATGTCGAGGTCCGCGATTCGGATTACGGCGCTCCTGGCGGCCGCGCTCGTCACCCTCACCGCTTGCGCCACGGCCAATGCCCCGTCGGCGACCCCGACCAGTTCGGGATCAGCCACGGCAGCAGCGGCGGTCCAACCCACACACCCGGTGGAGTTCGTCATCAGCACGGCACCGGGCGGCGGTTCAGACATCTACGCGCGCGCGATGGCGACCATCATCGAGACCAAGAAGTTCTCCCCGCAGCCGGTAACACCGCTTAATAAGGAGGGCGGCTCCGGCGCCGTCGCGTTCCAGTATGTCTACGAGAAGACCGGTGACATGCACTACGTGATGATCACCCTGAACAGCTTCTTCACGACCATCATCACGCAGAAGCTCGCGTTCAAGGCGACGGACTTCACTCCCGTCGCGAACCTCGCCCTCGACCCCTTCTTCCTGTGGGTGAACGACGACAGCCCATGGAAGACCGCGCAGGACTTCATCAGCGCGGCGAAGGAGAACTCGCTCACCGTCGCCGGCACCGGCGCGAAGCAAGAAGACGAGGCGCTCTTCCGCCGGATCGAAGACACGATGAAGACCAAGCCCTTTACGTATCTCAGCCAGACGTCCGGCGCGACGGTCGCCGCGGCGGTCGCCGGTCACCAGGGTGGCGTGGTGGCGTCCGTCAACAACCCCAGCGAGGGCTTGCAGCTCTACCAAGCCAAGAAGATGCGGCCGCTCTGCGCCTTCACGCCCGCGAGCCCAACGACGCCCGTCTACTCGACCCTTCCGACATGCTCGTCGCAGGGGATCCCGATCGACGACTACTTCATCATGCGCGCGATCATGGCGCCGCCAGGCCTGTCCCAGGCACAGCAAGCGTTCTGGATCGACGTGTTCAAGAAGGTGTTCGACTCCGACGAGTGGAAGAAGTTCATGACCGACAACGCGCTTCAGCCGGACTTCAAGTCCGGGCTCGAGTTCCGCCAGTTCATCCTGCAGTACCAGCAGCTCCATCAGGACATCGCGACGAAGTTCAAGTGGGTTTGATCACGGCCACGTGAGGCCGTACCAGGTAGCGACGGCGGCGGCGATCGTGTTGATCGCCGCCGTCGCCATGTTCGATTCACGCGCCGCGTTCAGTCCGTCCGCCGGCACTCAGCCGGGAGATGTCGGATCGCGCTGGTACCCGTTCTGGGCCGCGACGATCATGGGAATCGGTTCAGTCATCGTCGCGTACCGCGCGCTGACCACACCGCAGGGTGACGAAGGCGCCTTCGCAGGTGCGCGCAGCCTCTTCGCCGTCCTGAAGCTCGCGGTGCCGATGCTCGCGTACGCGCTGCTCATCGGTGGGATCGGCTTTCGGACGACCGACTTCACGTACCGGATCGTGCCGCAGTTCGGGTTCTATCTGGCGACGGCCCTGTACATGGGCCTGTTCGCGTGGTGGCTCGGTCGCTACAAGATCTGGTGGGTCGCCGCCATCTCGGTGGCGTTCCCCATCGTCATTTTCCTCGTGTTCGAGATCGGGTTCCGGGTATCGCTGCCGAAGAGCTTCCTATATTCATCGGGGATCCTTCCCTTCTAGATGGAGGTATTCGGGCAGCTCGCCGGCGGCTTCGCGACTGCGCTGCAGCCGATCAACGTCGCGATGCTGTTCGTCGCGGTCGTGCTCGGTCTGGTCATCGGAGTGCTACCGGGGCTCGGCGGGACGAGCGGTGTCGCGATCCTCCTCCCGATCACCGTCTTCATCGCGCACGGCTCGCTGCCGGGATCGGACGCGACCACGGCGATCATCTTCCTCGCGGGCATCTACTGGGGCGCGCTCTTCGGAGGCGTGATCACCTCGATCCTCTTCAACATCCCCGGCGAGCCGTGGGCGGTCGTGCTCCTCTTCGACGGTTTTCCCCTCGCGAAGAAGCTCGGCAAACCGGGCCTCGCTCTCGCAAGCTCCTTCGTCTCGTCGTTCCTCGGCGCGCTCGTGTCGACGATCCTCTTCACTTTCTTCGCGCTCCCGATCGCGTTGAAGGCGCTCGAGTTCGGACCGGCCGAGCTCTTCGCGGTCTTCTTGCTCTCGTTCGCCACGCTCATCGGCCTCGGCGCCGAAGCGCCGATGAAGAGTCTCGCAATGCTCGCTCTCGGCCTCCTCCTTGCGGCGGTCGGCTTCGACACGATCACCGGCGAGCAGCGGCTCAACTTCGGCCAGACCGCGCTCCTTTCGGGCATCAGCTTCGTGCCCGTCACCATCGGACTTTTCGGTATCGGCGAGATCCTCGCGTCCGCGGAGGAGCAGGGCATCGGTTATGTCGAGAACATTTCCGCCAAGCTCGGCCTGACCGACGTCGTTCAGGCCCTGCGCGAGCTGCGCAAGCGGCTTCGTCTGGTGCTCTCGAACGCGATCATCGGGTTCTTCTTCGGCGTCCTACCCGGCCACGGCGCGACGGCGGCCTCGTTCCTCGGTTACGGCCTCGCGCGGCAGTACTCGAAGAACAAGGAGAACTTCGGCAAGGGCGAGATCTCCGGGATCATGGGGCCGCAGGCCGCGGCCGACTCGGCCGGTGTCGCCTCGCTCGTCCCGATGATCACGCTCGGCATCCCGGGCTCCCCCACCTCGGCCGTGATCATGGCGGGCCTCTTCATCTGGGGTCTCCAGCCCGGCCCGGTCCTGTTCATTCAGCATCCGGATTTCGTCTGGGGGCTCATCGCGAGCATCTACCTCGGGCACCTCCTGACCTTCATCCTCTGCCTGCTCGCGGTGCCTCTGCTCGCGATGATCATGCGGGTGCCGTACGCCATCATCACGCCGTTCATCGTCGTGATCTCGATCATCGGCTCGTATTCGCTGAACAACAGCATGCTCGACGTGTTCATCACCGTGATCTTCGGGCTGATCGGTTACTGGCTGCGAAAGATGAAGTACCCGCTCGCCCCTCTCGTGGTCGCGCTCGTCCTCGGCGACTCGACGGAACGTGAGCTTCGCAAGGCGCTCATCGCGGGTCACGGGAGCCCGCTCTACTTCTTCAACAGCGCGCTCTCCACGGTGCTCATCGTTCTCGCGGTCGTACTCGTCGCCATCCCGCTCATCCGCACCATTCGCGCGCGCCGGCGCGGCGCCGCGCCGCCCGCGGTGGTCGCTCACCCCTAGAGTTCGGGCGCCATGGGCCTGATCGACATAGCGCTGATCGTTGGCGCGTTCGTCCTCATCCTCGCCGGCGCCGAGGTCTTCACGAACGGCGTCGAATGGCTCGGGCTCAAGCTGCGGATCAGCGAAGGCGCCACCGGCAGCATCCTCGCGGCGCTCGGCACCGCGACGCCGGAGACGCTGATCCCCGTCGTCGCGATCCTCTTCACCAATACGGCCGACTCGGACGAGATCGGAGTGGGCGCCATCCTCGGTGCGCCCTTCATGCTCGGCACGCTCGTGCTGCTCCTCATCGGCATCACGGCATTCGTGCTGCGAAAGAAACGCAAGCGCAATACCTTGCACGTCGATGCGCCGCACGCGCTCCGCGACCTTACGTTCTTCCTCGTGCTCTACGCGATCGCTCTCGGGCTGGCACTCCTGCCGCCGGACCTCCACTTCCTGAAGGCGTACCTCGGTTGGATCTTCATCCCCGCCTACGTCCTCTATCTCTTTCTCGTGCTGCGCGCGCCGCGGCGGAGCGCCGAGGACATCGAAGAAGAGATGGAGGAACGAGAGGCATTCGACCAGCTGACCTTGATGTCGCTTCTGCGCCGCGTCGGGATCACGCTTCGCGACGCGACGCCGCCGCTCTGGCTGGTGCTGACCCAGACGATCGTGGCCTTCGGTGCGATCGTGCTTGGCGCGCGCTTTTTCGCCGACTTCGTGGAGGACTTCTCACACGCGATGCATTTCAACACTCTCCTCGTGGCGCTGATCCTCGCGCCGCTCGCCACCGAGCTTCCGGAGGCTGCCAACTCCCTCATCT
>JALYLL010000197.1 GCA_030774255.1 Chloroflexota bacterium
CTGCCGGGCCATACGAACCCGACACTCGTACGTGCATCCTCTGCGATCCGTCGCGAGTCGGGATTTCTTCTCCTCTCACGAAGACGACCGCGCGATCGAGTGCGTGAGCCGCGGTGTGCGGGTGGCACGGGGGAGCGGGTTGTGCGCGAGCCGTTGACCGGCCGCGTCACCAGCGAACGATCGCAAGTGGTGGGAAGCGGACCGGTAGGCGAGCGCGCGACCCCGACCCCGGGACAGGACCCGCACACCTAGACCGCACCCCGACGCACGGCGACCCGACGGCGTCTTCGGCCCTTTTTACTGCGTGCTAACTAATGCGAATGCAATAGGGCCGCTGTTTCGTATGTCGTTTCGGAAACAGACGTAGTAGTTGCGTACGTCCCAAATCAGTTGCCCGGGGACCGGAACGAGCCTGACACTTGGTTCGTCTACGTAAGTGGACGATTCATGCCGAGCGAGCATGCGACCGCTGGAAGGCACGCAAGTTGCTCGAGCTTAGGGGAGCGCACTAAAGCGCTCGGGGAGGCGCACGGAAACATGGCGGTCTTCGCACGAAGCGGCGAGCAGACACGGGCGCCTCGTCGGGCCGTCTGGATGCTTGCTATCGCGCCGATCGCAGCGATCGCGCTCGCGGTCGGCGGCGCCTACGCGGCAGACGCCGCCTACGCGTACCGCGCGCTCCCGGGCATGACCGTCGGTGGCATCGACATCAGCTCGCTTGAGGCGAGTTCGATCCGCGAGCGTCTCACCGCTGAGATTGCCGCGCCGTGGGCCTCATCGACGGTGACGCTCGCGGACGGCTCGCGAACGTGGCAGACGACCAACGCCGAACTCGGCATCGCGCCCAACATCGATGCGGCCGTGAAAGCGGCGGTCGCGTACGGCAAGTCCGGAAGCGTCCTCGATCGGCTCGGGGCGTGGATCGATGCGGTGCGCGGCCAGGCGAACGTTCCATTCGCGATGCGCGCGCAGGGCGACGCCCTCGATAGCTGGGTGGCGGCCGCGGCGCGCGACACGGATCGCGCATCGGTCTCGGGCGAGCTTCGTGTGGGACCGGCCGGTCTCGAGGTAACGCAACCGGCGCTTGGCCGTGAGGTCGACCGTGCTGGCACGGTCGCGGCACTTCTCTCCGCGGATTCGCTCGGCGATCGCCAGGTCGATCTTCGCGTTCGCACGTCGTACCCCGCCGTCGATGCGTCCGGGTTCGACGAGGCGTACGCGAGGGCTGCCGCGGCGGTCACCCCGGTCACCGTCCACGTCGAGGACCGGACCTTCACCGAGAACCCGACCTATCTCGCCAGCCTTCTGGCGATCGACCGCGTCGTCGCGAAACCGGGCGAGCTCGCTGCGATCCCGCAGGACGCGATCGCGCCCGCGGTGAGGTATCGCTACCAGGTTTCACTGGTGAACGAGCGTGTAGCGAGCTGGGCCACCGCGCTCGGCGTCGTTCTCGACCACCCAGGCAAGAGCGCGAAGTTCAGCCTGAACGCCGACCACGTTCCGTCGATCATCCCCTCTGAGAGCGGAGTGAAGATCGAGCAAGAGAAGCTCCGCGCCATGGTGCTCGACCAGCTCGTGCGTCCCGCGGCTGGTGCGACGCGTGACCTCGCGGCTCCCGCCGCCGTCGATGCCTCCGCCTTCACCTCGGAACAGGCGAAGGCGCTTCTGCCGAACCTCGTGCGGACCTCGACGTTCACGACGTATTACCCGCCGAGCCCATCGCGTCACGCGAATATCTCGACCGGCGCATCGCAGTTCGACGGGCTGGTCATCCTTCCCGGCCAGACCTTCTCCTTCTGGGAGCTCCTCGGACCGGTCAGTGTCGAGCGCGGCTACGCGTACGCCGGCGCGATCATCAATAACCGCTCGGACGAGAACGTCATCGGTGGCGGCCTCTGTCAGGTGTCGACCACGATCTTCAATGCCGTCGCGGCGCAGGGTTACGAGATAGTCGAGCGGCACGCGCACGGTTACTACATCGATCGCTATCCGATCGGCTACGACGCCGCGGTCTTCGACCCGGGCGTCGACTTCAAGTGGCGCAACGACACCGCGAATCCGGTGTTCATCTGGTCATGGAGCGACTGGACGTCGCTGACCATCGACGTGTGGGGGATCCCAACTGGTCGCACCGTCGTGGTGAGCGCGGCGACGCAGAAGAACTTCGTGCAGCCTGCGCCCGATCAGCCCGCGGACCCGGCGTTCCCGAAGGGCGTCACCGTCGCCGGCCGCGATGTCTTCAAGACGCGCACCGTCTACGAGAACGGCCAGGTGCTCCACCAGGACTTCTTCGCCAGCCACTACGCCCCGGTGTGGGGCGGCCCGCTGGTGACGCCCGACCCACCGAAGCCCTGATTCCGGGGCCGAGACGGGCCTGAAGGCGGTCCGGATAACGGGCTAGCAGACAGGCCGTTAGACGCGTGGTGGGACGACGCAGCGCGAAGGACACCGCAAGGCTGATCGAGGAAGTCGCGCGCGGCGATCGACTGCTCGAGGACATCAACGACCCCCAGCTCCGCGAAACGGTGCGTCTTGCGCTCCGGCTCCACAAAGACCCGTTCAGCGGACCCGACGCCCGGATCCGCTCTCGAATTCGGTCGCGCGTCCTTTTTGGGCTGCAGCCCCGCAACGCCACGCTCATCGATCGCGTGGCGGTCGTCTTCGAATTGCTCGGCCGACCCACGCCCTACGCGATGCGTGCGCTCGGCGTTGGTCTCGTCGTCGTCGCGATCGGAGCGAGCACGGCGCTCGTGAGCGCGGGCACGGTCGCGGACGACGCGCTGTACTCCGTCAAGACCACCTCCGAGCAGATGCGGCTTGCCCTCGCGACATCCTCGGAGGATCGCGCGGTCGTCGAGCTGTCGATCGCCGAGCACCGGCTCGCCGAGGCGACCGCACTCGCGATCCTCGGTGACGAGGACAACGCGATCGTCGCAACGAGCGAATACGGCGAGCACATGGCGAACGCGGCGGCCGAGCTCGCCGAGGTGGAGGCGCTCCAACCGGAGACGGCTCTCCTCGTCATCCAGCTACAGCAGCGGATCGACGAACATCGCGCGACAGCCGCGGCGGTCGTGGCGCGACTGGCGGACGATCCGAACAGGGCTTTGGCCGCCGCGGCGCTCTCGGCGGTCGCGGTGCGCGGCGTCCCTGCGGCGGATCTCAGCCCGGCCGCGGCGATCGCGCAGGACGCGGCGGACACAGCCGACGAGGCCGCCTCCGTCGCGGAGCGAATCGGCATCGACCGCAACGGAACATCTGAGACCGACACCGGGACGCTCCGCGGGAGCGAGGCGGCAAGCGGCGACAACGGTCGCGGTCAGAGCGAGCGTGTCTCGAAGAAGGAGCGTGCCGCCGAGGTCGCGCGAAAGGCGGCCGATGAAGCGAAGGCCGCCGCGAAGAAGGCAAAAGAAGGAAGCCGCCGAACCCCGTCGCCAACACTCCGACACCGCTAGGTAGGTCCTAGCATCGCGTTCGCTACGTGAGCCCCCAACGCCGAGCCGACATTGCGTACCTTGCCGCGGTCCTCGTCGGCGTCGCCTTCATCGTCCTGATGGGCCCACTCGGGCGACGGCTCGAGATGGTTCATAGCAACGACTTCTCCGGGATCTGGTCAGGACCGGCGACGGTGCTCAGCGGCGTGAACCCGTGGGATCCGAGCCTCTACGTACGGACCGCGATCGCACTCGGCACGAAGACGCCGGACGCGCTCGTCGACGACTACATGCCGTGGGAGGTCGTCGCGCTCCTGCCGCTCGGAGCCCTGCCTCTCGAAGTCGCGGCGTGGATCTGGATGGTGGGCTCGATGGCGCTCTCCGCGGTCGCGCTCCGCGCGCTCCTTCGCAGCTTTTTGCCGGCGCGCGCCGCGATCCACGGCGCACTCGGCCTTGCGCTCTTCGTCGGCCAACCGGGCTTCCACACGATCATCCTCGGCCAGTGGGCGCTCCTTCTGATGTCGGCTGTGGCGGCGATCGTCCTCGCCCTGCGTGCCGGACACGCGCGCCGCGCCGGAGTCGCCGCGCTCGCGCTTCTCGCGAAGCCGCAGCTCTTCGTGTGGACCGCGGTCGGTCTCGCGATCCCAGCCCTCTCTGACATGCGCTATCGACGGTTCGTCGCGTTCGCGGCGCTGCTCGGAGGAGCTCTTGTCGTGTCGGCCTGGCTGGCGTTCCCTGACTGGTTTCCCGCGTGGGTCTCCGACGTCTTGCCTCGCCGCACCGGGCGGTCGGCGGTGCTCCTCTCCGCATTCGGCCAGCTGTTCGGGACGACCGGTCGCATCCTCGCCATCGCGGTGATCGGCGCCGGTCTCGTGCTCGCGTCGCGGTTCGAGCCCGGCAGCGATCCGTGGCTCGCGACCTGGCTCGCGCTCTCGGGCGCGGGCGCGATCTACAGCTGGTCGTACGACCAGGTGCTGCTCTTCGTTCCGATCGTGATCGCGGGTGGCGTGCTGGCTGCCGCGGGGCGTGAGATTGCCGCGCGCTGGCTCACGATCGGCGGCGCGCTCACGTTCCTTCTGGTGTCACCTGTGCTCTACGCCATCGCAGTGCTGCGCCACGACGAGACGTTCAGCATCGTCGTGCCGGTAGCGTTCTTCGCGGCCATCGTGTGGTCGCTTTGGCCCTATCGCCGCGGTGCGCTAACTCGCGAGCGCCCGGCGCAGCAGGTCCAACCCGCTTAGGACCGCACGCCGCCGTCCGTCGGCAGGCGAACGGAAGCGGATGTCGAGACGGCGCGTTCGCCCGGGCGCGATCGCGCGCAGCTGGCTTGTCTCGGTCCCGTACGGTGTCACCAGTAGGACGTCGCCACCGAGGCGGTGCCCGTCGCTCTCCAAGGTCTCCGCATTGGCCGACGGGCGAACGATCGCGCCGACGAACCAGCGCTCCGCGCCAGGAGCTTCGGCGAGCGCTCGCGCGATGTCGCCCGCCGAGAGTGATTCCGCGACCGCGAGCCGCCATCTCCGTGCCTCGAGGTCGCGCCCGATGACTGCGGGAAGCGTGTCGTCGTCAGTCCCCCAGACGTACTCGCCCAGGCGCGCGCGGATCGTTTGCTCCATCCGGGCGACGTGCTCGTCGGCTTCCCCCGGCGTCGATGCCTTATCCGCGACGCGAACGTGCACTCCGTCGTTCTTGGCGTAGGTGGCGACCGTTGGGCTTGTCGAGCGCACGAGCTCCGCGAGCTTTTCTTCGACGGCGCTCTCGCCGATCCCAAGGAGCTTCAAGGTTCGCCAACGCAGCGCGCCTCCTCTCGTGAGTGACGGCTCGACGGATTCCCACATCGGCGTCATCTCCCGGGGAACGCCGGGCATCGCGATGATCCGTTTGCCGTCCTTCTGAACATCCCAGCCCGGAGCGGTCCCGTTCGGGTTCGCGAGCGCGCGCGCGGAGGGGATGAGCCACGCTTGCTTGCGATTCCGCTCGGGCATGACGATGCCGCGCCCCGAGAACCACGTGATCAGATCGGCCTCGAGCGCGGGGTCGACGACTGGCGTCTCGCCGAGAGCGGCCGCGATCGCCTCGCGCGTGAGGTCGTCCTCGGTCGGCCCGAGACCGCCCGAAGCCACCACGAGGTCGCTGCGGGAGAGGGCTCGCTCGAACGCCTGCTTGGCCCGGCCGAGGTTGTCGCCGACGGTCTGCATATGAAGGCAGTCGATCCCCAAAAGTGCGAGCCGGCCGGCGAGATAGTTGGCATTTGTATCGACGATCTGGCCCAGCAGCAGCTCGGTTCCGATAGACAACAGTTCGGCTTTCATGGATTACATGGTCCTCGCGACGCTTGGCTGCCGGTTCGAGTTGGCATGACGCTTGCTGCCTTCTGGGTTCGACAACAAGAAATCCCAACCCTTCCCTTCCTCACCACGAACCCCGGCCGCAAGGTCGGGGTTTTGTGGTCGTATGGGGTCGCGCGGCCGAGCCAGAGGGCTAGGGTACGCTGCGGCGACAGACTCTCTGGAGGTGCTGCGTTGGCCAGCGGCTATTGCGTCAAGTGCAAGGCCTCGCGTGAGATAAAGGACGCGCAGCAGATCACCATGAAGAACGGGCGCCCCGCGACTCAGGGGACCTGCCCGGTCTGCGGGACCAAAATCTTCAAGATCGGCGCTTCGACGTAAGCGACGGTATGCGTTGTGCCGCACCTCAGCCTGGAGGTGCGCATATATGAAGGTTAGCGAGCTCATGACAAAACAGCCGACGACGGTCGAGCCCGACACGACGCTCGGTGAGGTTGCCACGCTCATGAAGCAGGAGGACTGCGGCTCGATCCCGGTCGTCGAAGGCGGGCGACTTGTCGGCATCGTCACCGATCGCGACATCGTCGTTCGCGGCGTCGCGGCCGGCATGGATCCAAAGACGCAGCGCGTCAGCAAGGTGATGTCGTCGGACCCGGTCACCGTCGGTCCGGATGACGATGTCGTGGATGCCGAGAAGAAAATGGCCGAGCGCCAGATCCGCCGATTGCCGGTGGTCGAAGGCGGGAAGCTCGTCGGGATCATCGTGACCGCGCAGATCGCACGTGCAGGCAACGAGCGCAAGGTGGGCGAGACGCTCAAGGAGATCAGCGAGTCCCGAAGCGGCCGAGGTTCGCACGCGAGCGGATAGCATTTGGTGGACAACTCGGTTGATGGTGCTGCTGGCCCGTCGGTACCATTTCGAAGGGGCCAGTAGCTCAGCGGTAGAGCAGGAGACTCTTAATCTCTTGGTCCAGGGTTCGAATCCCTGCTGGCTCACACGTGCGTGGTTAGTTCAGGGGCTGGGGAGTCGTTTCCTCCGAATCCGCGCCGAGTGACCGCGCGATCACGCCGATCAGCACGTGAAGATCGAATGGCTTGGCAACGAACCCGCGACGCCGAAGGAACTCGAACCCATCGATGATCGGCATCGAGAGATCGAGCACGACGATGTCGGGCTTCACCTCGGCACATCGCTCTAGCGCGGCTTTCGATTTTCCTGCGGGCGGCGACAGGCGGCAAGAGCGGAGTCGGAATAGCGCGTCCGAGGCCGTCGTTAGCGAACAAGTGAGCGAAGAGCGTCGCCCCAGTCGTTCTGGCGGATTCAACGACGGCGTTATCGAAGACTTTCGCGCGCATCACGGTCAGATCACCAAAGGCCCGTTCGCCGGGCGTTCGCTCCTGCTCATCACCACGCGGGGCGCGAAGACCGGACGCGAGCGGACGAATCCGCTGGCCTACACCCGGGACGGCGACAACATTTTCGTGATCGCATCGCAGGGCGGCGCGCCGACGAACCCCGACTGGTACCGGAACCTCCGCGCGAATCCTCGCGTGACCGTTGAGGTCGGGCCGGAGCGTTTCGAGGCGAAGGCCAGGGTGGCAGAAGGCGCCGAGCGTCGCCGTCTGTACGACCTGCAGGCGTCGCGGATGCCCGCGTTCAAGGAATACGAGAAGAGGACGACGCGCGAGATTCCCGTCGTCGTTCTGGAGCGCGCCGGCTAGGTCGCGCATCCGGGCGGCCTCGCGGCGCGTACTTTCTGGCAGGTTGAGCAAGCGCCGATCCCTCCTCGTCGCCGCGTTCGGTGCCGTGGCCGCTCTCGTCCTCGTCCTCGTCGTGGCTCTGCCATTCGCGCTGACCCACCGTACGGACCTGCCCCTCGAACGCGTCTACGGAGACGCCGCGGTCTCAGTCGTATCGCGAATTCTGGGTGGCGATGCGACGAATCCGGTGGCGAACGATCAGCGGGCCCTCGCCGCGGGCCGCGCCGCGTATACCGGCTCATGCGCGGTGTGCCACGGCGCGAAGGGTGATGGGCGCGGCGCGTTTGGCCTCACCACGTACCCACACGCGACCGACCTCACCACCGATGCCGCGAAGAGCAAAACCGACGCGCAGCTCTTCTGGATCGTGAAGAACGGCCTCGGCTTCACGGCGATGCCGGCCTTCAGCGACCAATACAAGGACGCCGAGATCTGGGCGATGGTCGCCTACATCCGTGCACTCCAGCGCGGCACGGCGAGCTCACTCGCGATCCCCGAGCCGAGTCTCGCGCAGCTCGCGGCCGCCGATCCGTCGGTCAGTCGCCAAACGCGCGGCGCGGCGATCTACTTCGCGCTCGGATGCCATCTCTGCCACGGACCCGAGGGCGACGCGCCGGGCGAGCTGGCGATCCGGGGACGCATCGAGACCGAGATCGTGCGCAAGGGCAGCGACCGCGGTATGCCCGCGTATGGGAAGGACATCATCAGCGACGCCGAGCTCGCCGACCTCGAGAGTTACCTGCTGCGGTTCGCGGCGATCCCCTCCAGCCCGGACTGAGCCCGAAGAAGCGAGAGCGGATAGGTCGTCCCCCGCCACCGGACGCCGCGCGTCTCCGCTAGGTATACCGACCGCACGATGGCCCACCCGAAACAGGCGGCCGAGAACGGCAGGAGCACCGCGACGGCGAGCGAACCCGGCGTGAGTCGGAGCGACATCGACTGGCGATACGTCTCGAGGAGCGCCGCCATGAGGCACGCGACGACGACGCCGAGCAGCACGCGGTCGATCCCATCCAAAAGGAATACCCCTATGAATGGCCACACCATCGTGGCGCAGAGGTACAGGAGCACGCCGATCGCGTCGACGGCGCGGTATTCCAAGCTCGAGTACATGCTTTTCTCGAGACCGGAGATCGCGGCGCCGAGCGAGGGATACCACTCGATGGACAAGAGCTCGTTGCCGTTCAGAACGCGCTGCCGAAAGCCGAACCCGCGGAGACGCCGGCCCAGCCGAATGTCGTCGTCGGGGCGCAGGGAGAGCGCGCGCATGGTGCCGATCCGCTCGTATGCGGATCTGCGGACGAGATTGAACGCACCGATGCCCACACCGCGCTTGCTCCTCGGATCGTTCGCAAGGTACGCCCCCCAGAGCGCGACGAAGGCGTAACCGAAGAAAGCCACGAACGCACGCAAGGCGAGTCCGCGCGCGATGAGAAGCGGCGCAAGCGTGAGGTGGTCGAGGCTCTCGGCCGCCGCATAGGCGACGGCCTCGCGAAGCGCCCCCTGCGCGAACACGACATCCGCGTCGGTGAAGAGCAGCCACTCCCCGTTCGCACGATCGGCGCCCCGCCAGAGCGCGTGGTTCTTGCCGAGCCACCCAGCCGGAAGCTCGTCGACGCGAAGCACCAGGAGGCGCACGTCCTTCACGGCGAGCTGGCGGAGGACGTCGCCGGTGGCATCGCTCGAGCGATCGTCGACGACGATGATCTCGAGGTCCGGGTAGTCCTGCGCGAGAAGCGACCCGAGCGCGCGCCCGATCGTCGACCCCTCGTCTCGCGCGGGAACGACGACCGAGAGCCGTGGCAGCGTCAACGGCTCCGGCACCATCGGAAGCTTTGGTATCGCGCTGCGATGGCGGATGAGCAGCAAGAACGGCACGACGACAGCGATGAAAACGGCCGCGTCGAAGATCGTGAGCACGAGCGGAGTCACCAGCCCAAGCTAGCCCACCCGGCTCAGTACTCACACCAATGGGGGAGCCGACCCATCGAATTCCCCCGTTCGCGTCCCCCGCGGACGCTGCAATCAGTACGTCTTGGGCGTTCCCGCGCGGCCGCCCGGTCCCTAGCGTCTTCAGCGTGATACGAAAACTGCTGTCCGCGCATCCGCGTGGCACGATGCCGCGCTACACCGCCGCAGTCATCGGGGCGGCGATCGTCTACGCGATCGAACAGCTTCTGACCGACGACTTCGCGCGTTGCGTCGTCGCGGACTTCGCGTGGACCACGGCCGCGATCGGTGCGATCTTCGGGACCGCTCGCGCCGTACGTGCCTCTCGCGGGAGCGATCGCACGGTGTGGGTGCTCTTCTGCGCTGGTTCTGTGTCCTGGCTCGTGGGCCAGCTTCTGCGCGATGCCGTCGAGATCGGCGGTCTCGCTTTGCCTTCGCCCCTCTTCGCGGATCTCGGTTTCATGACCGCGGCGCCCGTATGGACCATCGCCCTCGTCCTGCTGCTTCGCCGGCATGGTCAAAAGCTCACGCTCTACGCCCTCGTCCTCGACGTCGGCGCGGTCGTCCTGACGCTGGCCGCGGCGGTGACGCTCTTCCTGGCGACGACGCTCGCGACCGACCTCGCTCGGGACCCGCAG
>JALYLL010000198.1 GCA_030774255.1 Chloroflexota bacterium
GACGGTCTCCGGCTTCGTGATGGCCGCGAACGCGTCGGCTGCCTTCTCGACTGGGAACGTAACGCGCGGCAGACCGCCGAGCGCGAGGTGGCCGCTCGCAGCGAGGTCGATCACTCGCGCGCGAAGAGTCGCCATCGACCAGGCCGGGTGGATGTTGCCGATCTGCGCCGAACGGATCTCGACACCGTTGTGGTGAAACTCGTCGCCGAGGAAAAGTCCGATGGCCTCGCCCTGGTAGAAACCGACGGCCACCACGCGGCCGCGCCGGCGAACCGTCCGAATGGCCTCTTGGAGCGCACGCGTGGATCCGGTGCACTCGAAGACGACGGCGACGCCTTCCGCACCGAGCCGAAGCTTGAGCTCACGCGCAACATCGAGCCCTTCGGTCGAAAGCAACGTGTCGAGATGACATGACTTGGCGATCTCGAGGCGCGGGGCGAGCCGATCGACGACGTGAACCGTGGACGAGCCCGACGCCGCCGCGAGCTGCGCGACGATAAGACCGACCGGGCCCGCGCCGAAGACGACGGTCGGCGTCCCGCGAAGCTCGTCGCCGCCGTAGGCGATCGCGTTCATGCCGATCGGCGCCATCTGCGCGAGATCGACGCCGTCGTCGAACGAGAGACCGTCCGGGATTACCTGGTCGCCCGCGACGTCGGCCGGGAGGGCCACGAGCTCGGTGTGGCGCCACTTGCCGTAGACACGCGTGCCGACCGGGACCGCCGGGGCCGCGCTCTCCACGACCTCTCCCGCCGCGCGATAGCCGAACACGATCGGGTACTCGACCGAAGGCTTGCCAGCGACGAAGACGCGAAGGTCCGCGTCCCAGCGCTTCTTCAAAAAAGGGTTCGTCGCGCCGGCGCCGACGTAGGTCGTCTCCGTGCCTGGGCTGATCGCCGACGTCACCGTCCGCACCCTCACGAGGCCCGCCGTCAGCGATGCGGTTGGATACTCATGGCAGTCGACCTCGCCGCTCTCAAGTATTCGTACGGTGCGCCCGCCGATCTCGCCGCGGGCGATGAGGTCGTCGATCTGAGTGCTCAGACCGCGAGCTCGCTCTCGCGGATGAGGTCGCGCACGAGCGCCGCGGTGCGTGGCAGCACGATCTCCGGGTCGCCCGAGAGCGACGAGCACTCGATGCCGATGTCGCCCTCGTAGCCCATCCCTACGAGCGCCGAGAAGATCGAGGGAAAGTCGATGTGACCGGCGCCGGGCTCGAAACGCTGCGAGTCCGCCATCTGGACGTAGCCGAGCTTCTCGCCGGCGTCGGCAAGGGACGCCGCCATGTCCGCCTCCTCGATGTTCATGTGGAAGGTGTCGCCCACAACGAACACCGCCGGACTGTCGATCGCGTCACGGAAGTGGATCGCGTCGGCGATCGTCACGCACACATCGTTCTGATAGCGGTTCAGCGGCTCGATAAAGATCCGCGCGCCGGCGCGCTCGGCGTGTTCGGCGAGCGGGCGCAGTCCTTCGAGGAACAGCGCCTCGTCTTCGTCGCGCGTACGACCGGTCGCGATGCCCGGCAGATTCCGTGTGCGGCCCCAGATCGGCACGACGACGATGCCCGTGCCAAGCTCGCCAGCGAGATCGAGAAGATCGGCGATGTCGGTCCGCGCCGTGGCGATCTTCTCGGGATCCGCATCGATCAACCAGCCGCGGTAACCGCCCGCGATCGCCGTGACCGGGATCTTTTCGCGGATCGCGCTGCGTGCTTCGTCGAAGGCTGGGCGCTCCGAAAGCTCGAGCCCGTCGAAACCGAAGCGCCGGGCGGCCTCGTATTTCTCGCTCAGCGTCGATCCGGGGACGAGTCGATCCTGGACACCGAGCCGCCTCACGACGAGAGCGCGACAGTCGTCGTCTTCATCTCCGCGATCTCGACCCAGGCGCGGCGCCGCGCGCTGACGATCGCCGCTTCCGCGAACCGGACGTGGCGCAGCCCGTCGGCGAACGTCGGCAGCGGCACGGGCGACGGTTTTCCGTCGAGCGTGCCGTAGAAAGCGGCGAGCAGATTGCGACGGCCTTCGTCCCCGCCTGGAGATCGCTTCGCCAGCTCGCGCCCTGGAGCCGTCTGCAGAGTCGAGCGCGTCACGACGTGCGGCGGGCGGTCGCGCGCTCCCAGCCAGAGCTCGTCTCTCCGTTCGCTGAGCCACGTCGCCGATCCCGCGATGCCGTCGAGCGAGACCTCGACCTCGTTGCGGCGTCCGGCCGAGGCCTGCGACAGCGTGCACACCCCCTGGATCCCGCCCGCGAAGCGAATGAGCAGTCCCGCGTGATCCTCGGTCTTCCGGCCGTGCAGGTACCCGAGCTGCGAGACGACCGCTTCAACATGGCGACCAGTGATCGTCTCCACGAGATCGAGCCAGTGCACGCCGATGTCCGCCGCGGTGCGCGACACGCTTCCCCGCGATGTGTCGAGGCGCCAGTCGTCATCCGCTTCGAGAAGAAGCCAGTCCTGAAGGAACCCACCGCGCACAAGATGCACCGGTCCGAGCTCGCCGGATCCAACGCGCGACGCCAGCTCCGCGATCAGCGGAAGGAATCGGTAGTTCTGGCAGATCGTCGTGTGCCGCCCGCTCAGCTCCGCCCATTCGGCGAGCTTCTCCGCTCCCTCGAGATCGCCGGCGAGCGGCTTTTCGCAGACCACGTGCTTGCCCGCGCGAAGCGCCTCACGGACTAGCGGCGGGTGCAGATCGTTCGCGGTCGTGACATGCACGACATCCACCGCCGGATCGCGCAGCGGTGCGGGATCGGCCACGGTCGCCGTCCCGCTAAGCGGGCCGACCACGTCAATGCCGATGCCCCGCAGGGCTTCGGCGTGCGCCTTTCCGGCGTTGCCGGCGCCGACCACGAGGGCGCGATGTGTCACCTGCGGAATTGTCGCCGCTCGCGTGCCCCAGAATCGGGACGTGGCCGACGTCGCTCCCTTCCGCGCGCTCCGGTACGGCGAGCAGCCCGAACCGCTCGGCCAGCTGCTCTGCCCGCCGTACGACGTTATCAGTCCCGAAGACCGCGACCGCCTGTACGGGCAGAGCCCGCACAACTTCGTCCGGATCGAGTTCCCGAAGCCGGACGGCGACCCCTATGCGAGCGCCGCCGCCGACCTTGCAGCCTGGCGTCTCCGCGGCGTGATGAAGCAGGACGCCGCGGCCGCGATCTACGTGCACGACCACGAGTTCATGGTCGGCAAGACGCGGGTGCGCCGGCGCGGGATCCACTGCGCGCTGCGGCTTCACCGTCCCGAGGAGGGCATCGTGATGCCGCACGAGCTCACCTTTCCCAAAGCGAAGGAGGACCGGCTCGCGCTCCTGCGCGCGACGCGGACGAACACCAGCGCGATCTTCGGAGTGTTCGAGGACGCCCGTGGTGAGATCGCCGGGGGAATATCGCGGCACATCGAAGGGACGAAGCCGACGGCGGAAGCGACCGTCGGCGATCAGCAGCACCGCGTGTGGGCGATCGGCGACCGGATGGGGATCGGTGAGTTTCGCGAAGCGCTCGCCAAGCGGCGCGTCTATATCGCCGACGGGCATCACCGCTACGAGACCGCGCTCGCGTACCTCGCCGAACGCGGCGCGGGCGCGTCGCCCGATGCGCCGATCGGCTACGTCCTCGCGTACCTCTGCGCGGCGGACGACCCGGGACTGCGCAT
>JALYLL010000199.1 GCA_030774255.1 Chloroflexota bacterium
CCATCGACGTCGGCGAGGTGAACGGTCGGGTCTTCGTGAATTCGGCCGGCGTCGGGATCGACGGCCACGTCGCGCAACGCATCGCTGCGACCTCGCGCGTGGCTGGCAAGACCCTCGGCTACTTCGCGGGCTCCCTCGTCGGGATCGCGACGTATCGGCCGCAGCCGATGCGCGTGCTCGTCGACGGCGAGCTGCACAGCGGCAAGTTCCTCACCGTCGTCGCCGCGAATGGAACGCACTTCGGCTCGGGTATGCACGTCGCCCCGCAATCTTCTCTCGATGATGGCGAGCTCGATGTCCTTCTGTGCGGCGATCTCTCGCGCTGGTCGTCGCTTGTCGCGCTGGCCAAGCTCTATCGCGGGACGCACGTCGACGGAAAGAAGATCGTGATGAAGCGCGCGCGTGTCGTCGAGATCGAGCTGGAGCGACCCCTCAGAGCGCAGCTCGACGGCGAGACGACGAGCGCCCAGCGTTTTTCCATACGCGTCCGCCCCGGTGCACTCGAGGTCCTCGCACGATGAAGCGCACGGACCCGCGCCGGGCGCTGCCCTCGGTTGACGCGGTCCTTCGCGCCGCGAAGCCGACCGATGTCGAGCGCGAGCGGTTCACACGTGCGGCGCGAGAGGTCCTCTCAAAGGCGCGCGCCGCGCGCGCGTCGGGCGATGCCGCGACGTTCGCAGCCGAGACTCGTGCGGCACTCGCCCACCGCGAGCGGCTCACCCTGCGGAGCGTCATCAACGCAACGGGCGTCGTACTGCAGACGAATCTCGGCAGAGCGCCGCTCTCGCCACGCGCCCTCGCCGCGATCGCGGCCGCCGCCGGCGCAGTGACCGTCGAGTACGACCTCGTCGCCGGAAAGCGCGGCGAACGCCACGGGCATGCGGCGCGCCTTCTCGCCGACCTCGCGTCTGCGGAGGACGCGGTCGTCGTGAACAACAACGCCGCCGCGGTCCTGCTCGCTCTCGCGGCGCTCGCGTCGCGCAAGGAGGTCATCGTCGCGCGCGGCGAGCTGGTCGAGATCGGCGGCGGCTTCCGCATACCGGACGTGCTCAGGCGCTCGGGCGCGAAGCTCGTCGAGGTCGGGACAACGAACCGGACCTACACGCGCGACTACGCCGGCGCGATCAACGAGAAGACCGGCGCGATCCTTCGCGTGCACGCGAGCAACTTCAAGATCACGGGGTTCGTCGCGCGGGCCGACGGCCGCGATCTCGCGGCGCTCGCACGCGAGCACGGCATCGCGTTCATCCACGACCTCGGCAGCGGCACGTTCCTGGATACATCTCGCTTCGGCCTCGGCAAGGAGCTGACGATCGGCGAGGCGGTCCGCGAGGGCGCGGACATCGTCACGTTCAGCGGCGACAAGCTCCTTGGCGGGCCGCAATCCGGCATCGCCGTCGGACGCGCCGAGCACATCGCTGCGCTGCGCACGCATCCGCTCATGCGCGCGCTCCGGCCCGACAAGCTCACCATCGCCGCGCTTCTCGCCACCCTCGAGACGTACCGCGATGGCAACGCGGAGAAAGAGCTCCCGGTCTGGCGCATGATCGCGGCGGCGCCGCGCGCCCTCGCGAGTCGCGCGCGATCCATCGCGGCGAAGCTCACCGCGGCGGGGGTCTCCGCCGAGGTGATGGAAGTACGATCGACTGTCGGGGGAGGATCGCTGCCCGAGGAGACGCAGCCTTCGTTCGCCGTGGCGATCGGTGGAGGGCCGGCGACGAAGGTCGCGCAGGCTCTCCGGTCCGCGGACCCGCCGGTGGTCGCGCGGATCGTCGACGAGCGGGTCGCGCTCGACCTGCGGAGCGTGCTGCCGGAGGATGATGAGGTTCTCGCGCGCGCCGTCAGCGGCGCGCTGGCGAAAGGGGGAGCAGATGGACCTTCGCGCCACTAGGACGGACCGTGCGCCCGCGCCGGTGGGACCATATAGCCAGGCGATCGTCGCAGGCGATCTCGTTTTCTGTGCCGGCCAGCTCGCCCTCGATGCGCAGACCGGACAGCTCGTGGGCGGCGACGACATACGCGCACAAACACGACGCGTCCTCGACAACCTCGCCGCGGTCCTCGTCTCGGCGGACTCGTCGCTCGATCGCGTGACGAAGACGACGGTGTTCCTTGCCGACCTCGCCGACTTCCAGGCAATGAACGAGGTCTACGCCGAGCGGTTCGGGACGCACAAGCCGGCGCGTTCCACGGTCGGGGCGCCCCTCCTGCGCGGTGCGAAGGTGGAGATCGAATGCATCGCGGTGCGCCGTAACGTCTAGACCCGACACCAGTGCGCGCGTCATCGCAACCGCTGGCCATGTCGATCACGGCAAGTCGACGCTGATCACCGCGCTGACGGGCATCGACCCGGACCGCCTCCGAGAGGAGCGCGAGCGCGGCATGACGATCGATCTTGGCTTCGCGTGGCTTCGCCTGTCCGGCGGCGACGAGGTCGGCATCGTCGACGTCCCGGGCCACCAGGACTTCATCCGGAACATGCTCGCCGGCGTCGGGCCGATCGACGCGGTGCTGCTCGTCGTCGCGCTGGACGAGGGCGTGATGCCGCAGACCCGCGAGCATCTCGCGATCCTCGGAGTGCTCGGCGTCGATCGCGGCGTCGTCGCTCTGACGAAACGCGACCTGGTCGACGACGAGTGGGCATCGCTCGCTCGCGCCGACGTCGCCGCCGCGCTGCAGGGGACGCCGCTCAGCGACGCGCCGATGATCGAGGTCTCGGCGACGGCGAAGACCGGGCTCGCCGAGCTCGTCGCGGCTCTTGAGTCCGTCCTGCTCACCGCGCCGGCGCGCCGCGACATCGGCCGGCCGCGCCTCGCCATTGATCGCTCCTTCACCCTGATCGGCTTCGGTACGGTCGTGACCGGCACCCTCGTCGATGGCGGGTTTGCGGTCGGCGATGAGATCGAGATCCTGCCCACCGGTCAGCGCGCACGCGTCCGCGGGATCCAGACCCACAAACGCGCGTTGGAGTCGGCGAGCCCGGGGAGCCGCGTCGCCCTGAATCTCGCGGGAGTCGAGAAGGACGAGCTCGAGCGCGGCATGGTGATCGTCCGGCCCGGAACGCTCGCGCCGGTGTCGGTGCTTTCCGCACGGGTCGACGTCCTCGGTTCGGCGTCCGACGCGATCGCCCATGACGAGGCGGTGAAGGTCCACGCGGGTACGGCCGAGGTCATGGCGCGCGTCTCATTGCTCGAGGCTCCGACGCTCGAGCCAGGCGCCTCCGCTTGGCTGCAGCTGCGGCTCGCCACGCCGCTGGCGGTCGCCGTCGGGGATCGTTTCGTCCTTCGGCGCCCGTCGCCACCCGAGACGCTCGGCGGCGGCGCTGTCGCCGATATCTCGGGCGAGCGCATGCGAAGACGCCGCGAGGCGGTAGCTGTTCTCGAGCGGCGGAGCGCGCCGACCGCGGCCTCCCGACTTCTCGCCGCCCTCGATGTGCCGCGCACGCTCGAAGAAGCCGGAGCGAGAAGCGGTCTGGATGCGGGCGAGCGCGACGCCGCCGCACGCGAGCTCGTCGAGGGTGGGCGAGCCGTCGCGCTCGGCGATGCGCTTCTCGCGCGCGAATCGTTCGAGGCTCTCGCGGTCCGCATCGAACGGACCCTCGCCGCGACACACCGGCGCGCGCCCCTCCGCGCCGGCGCGCCTCGCGAAGAGATCCGCTCCTCGGTGGACCTCGTGCCGAAGCGATTCAACGCATTGATCGAGCGCCTTGCGGGGGACGGCCGTATCGCTGAGCGGGGGAGCACCCTCGCGCTCCCGACGCACACGCCGATCCTCACCGCGGAGCAGGAGTCGGCCTGGTCTCGCGCGCGCGCTGCGCTCGCGCGCGAGCCGCTCCAGCCGCCCTCGCCCGCCACGCTCGAATCCGACTACGGTCTCGATCGGGAGCTCGTCGCGGCGCTCGCCGAGCGCGGCGATGTCGTTCGGATCGGCACCGAGGCCGTGTTCCTACCGGACGCGGTCGCGCGTTTTGCCGACGCCGTCGTGAGCGAGCTCGTCACGAACGGCACGATCACCGTGGCCCGCGCTCGCGACCTCACAGGGTCCAGCCGCAAGCACGTGCTCCCGCTCCTCGGCTTCCTCGACGACCGCGGTCTGACGCGCAGGTCGGGCGACGATCGCATCCTCGTCATCCCGCCAGAGCAGGCGCGCGAGCGCGTCGCTACGCTCGTCGCTCGAAAGAAGGTCGCTCAATGAGATTTCGTGCAGTTCGTCCCGCGCAGCTCGGCAAGGTCGACGCGATCATCGTTCCGCTCTTCGCCGGCGCCCAGCCTCCCGCGTGGCTTCCACGCACGACACGGACCGCGATCGCGCGCCTACAGAAAAAGGAACAGGGCGTCACGCGGCTCTACGGCGTGAACACCCTGCACGAGGAACCGCGTGTCGTCATCGTCGGTGGCGGCAAGCCCGCCGAGCTCGATGCCGAGCGCGCCCGCAATATCGCGAGCGCCGGCGTTCGCGCGCTATGGCGAGCGTCTGTGCGCAAAGTCGCCATCGCGATCGCATCGGATTCCCTCGGTGAGGAGCGGGCCGCGCAAGCCGCGGTCGAGGGCGCGATCTACGCGATGTGGCGCCCCGAGGCGCATCGGACACGCGAGGAAGAGCGCCGACTGCCGGATATCGACCAGGTGCTTCTGGTCACCGACAAAGCGTTGGCGGGCGCGATCGAGCGCGGGACCGCGATCGGTGAGGCAACTAACGCGGCACGTCGCATGGCGAACGAGCCTGCGAATCGCATGACCCCGACGCTCCTCGCGGACACCGCGAAGGAGCTCGCCAAGGAGGCGGGAGTTCGCATCGAGGTCCTCGACGCTGACAAGTGCCGCGCGCTCGGCATGGGGAGCTTCCTCTCCGTCGCCCAAGGGAGCCACGAGCCCCCACGTTTCATCGTCATGCGACACCGCGGCCGGGGCGGTTCCGGGTACGACCTTGCCCTGGTGGGGAAAGGGATCACCTTCGACTCCGGTGGGATCTCGATCAAACCTGCGGACAACATGCACCACATGAAGGCCGACATGACCGGGGCGGCCTCGGTCATCGCTGCGATGGCTGCCATTGGAAAGCTCGGGCTCAAGGCGAACGTCATCGGTATCGCCCCCTGCACCGAGAACCTGCCTGGCGGCGGTGCAACGAAGCCGGGCGACGTCTTCACTGCGATGAGCGGTAAGACCGTCGAGGTCATCAACACCGACGCCGAGGGACGGCTCGTTCTGGTGGACGGGATCACCTATGCGCAGCGCGAGGGTGCCAAGCGTGTGGTCGACGTCGCCACTCTCACGGGGGCGATCGCGGTGGGTCTCGGCGAGCATTTCAGCGGCCTGTTCGGCAAGCCGGACTCCTTCGTGGAGGTCGTTCGCGAGACCGCCTCGACGGCCGGCGATCGGATGTGGCCGATGCCGCTCACCGACGAATACCGCGACGCAGTCAAAGGAGAGGTCGCGGACATTCGGAACAGCACCGGCGCCCGGACGGGCGGCGCGATCACCGCCGCGGCGTTCCTGGAATCGGCGGTCGAGGACGGGACGGAGTGGGCACACGTCGATATCGCCGGCACCTTCTGGTTCGCCACCGATCGGCCGCAGGCTCCGAAAGGACCGCAAGGCCCGGCGGTGCGCACCTTGATTGCTCTTGCGGAGCGCTTCGCCCAAGACCGACAATAGAACATATGCACTATCCGTCGCGGGAGTCGGACTCCAGCGGCGGGCACGACCGAAACCCTCTTTACGCGACAGGGACCCGCCGGCCTCCGGCCGGTGCACCATCGCGCGAGGGCCCTCGGTCGGGCCCGCTGTTCGGTCGGCAATGACCGAACAGCTCAGTTTTCGGCTGGGCGAGCCGCGGCCGGACATTCTCCAAGGGCTCCAGCCGGAACAGAGGCTTGCTGTCGAGCACGGCGCCGGACCTTTGTTGGTCGTGGCCGGCGCGGGGACGGGGAAGACCCACGTGCTCACGGCACGCATCGTCCATCTCATCACGTCCGGCGCGGCGAAGCCGCACGAGATCCTGGCCGTCACTTTCACCGAACGCGCTGCCGCCGAGATGCAGGAGCGGGTCGACATCAATACGCCTATCGGTCTGAACGACGCGGTCATCCGGACGTTCCACGGATTCGGTGACGAGGTGTTTCGCGAGTTCGCCCTCGAGCTCGGGCGGAGCGGCGAGCTCCGCGTGCTGTCCCCCGCCGAGCAGGTCATCCTGGTCCGGGAGCATCTCTATGGATGTGCTCAGTGCGAGATCGCCCTTCCTCTGAAGCGCTACCGGCCCGCGGGCGATCCGCTGCAGCACGTTCGCGCACTCCTCGATCTCTTCGGACGCGCGCGCGACGAAGACGTCTCCCCTGAGGCATACGTCGCCTACGCCAAGAAGCTGCGCGATGCGGTGGGGGATTCGATAGATGCCGACGTCAAGGCGGACGAAGCGTCATCGCACGAGGAGCTCGCTGCGACGTACGACGCGTACACACGCATCAAGGATCGCCACGGCGTGGTCGACTTCGGCGATCAGATCGCCCTTACGCTGAAGCTGCTCCGCGAGCACCCGGCCGCAGCCGCGCGGCTCCGCAGTCGCTTCCGCTACATCCTCGTCGATGAGTTCCAGGACACCAACGACGCGCAGTTCGAGCTGCTTCGGCTCCTCGCCGAGCCTCATCGCAACATCACCGTGGTCGGCGACGACGACCAGTCGATCTTCGCCTGGCGAGGCGGGACGCTCCGAAACTTCGACCGCTTCCGCGAGAGCTATCCCGATCACACGACCGTGCCGCTCATCGAAAACCGGCGCTCGTCGCAGGGCCTGCTCGATGCGGCGTATCGGCTGATCACCAAGAACCCCGAACGCCTCGAGACAAGCCTCGGCATCGACAAGCGCCTTCGCGGCCGGGAGGCCACGGATGAGGTGGACGTCGATCACATCCAAAAGGTGACCGGCGTCGAGGAAGCGGAGACGGTCGCGGACCTCATCGCGCAGGTAGCGGTGCGCCGTCAACGGCGCTTTGGGGACTTCGCGATCCTCGTTCGGAACAACGCCGACGCGACGCCTTTCCTCCACGCCCTTGCGCAAAGACAGATCCCGACGCACTTCTCCGGCGGCGGTCAGCTCTATGAGCGTCCCGAGATTCGCCTTCTCATCTCGTTCCTCTCCGCAGTCGCGCTGCCGTCCGACTCGCGACACGTCTACAACCTTGCCGTCTCGCCGCTCTATGGATTCCCGGCAGACGATCTCGCGCGCGCGATGGAGGGGAGCGGTCGTCGTCAGAAACCGCTACGCGAGGTTTTCGAGGAGATCGCTGCGGGAATGACTGCTGCGGGCGACGACGCCGTCACCTCGGCCAAGCGGCTCGTGGAGGATCTCGGCCACTACGCCGCCCGAGCGACGGAGCTCAGCACGGCCGCGCTGTTGTTCGAGTTCCTCGACCGCTCGAAGCTCCTTGCTCGGTACCTCGATCCGGACTCCACGCTCGTCGAGGAGCAGGCGCGGAACGTCGCGAAGTTCTTGCGTCTCGTCCAGAGCGCCGGCCGCGCTCTGGCGACGGATCGTGCCTCATTCTTCGTCCCGCACCTCGAGCTCCTGCGCGAGGCGGGGGACGATCCGGTCGCCGCGGACTTCGAGACATCGCGCGAGCAGGTGAACGTCCTCAGTATCCACAAGGCGAAGGGGCTCGAGTTCGGGATGGTGTTCCTGGTCCATGCGACCGACGAGCGCCTACCCGGTCAAGCCCGCCTCGATCCATTCCGCCTTCCCGACGATCTGACTCGAATGCCTCCGCCGGACCGGGACCGGCACATCGCTGAGGAACGGCGCCTCGCGTACGTCGCCATGACCCGGGCGAAGGACACCTTCTATTTCACGAGCGCCATCGACTACGGCTACCAGCGTGCGGCGCGTCCGAGCCGTTTCATCGCGGAGGCGCTCGGGCGCGAACCGTCCCGTCTCAGCGCACGACTTCAGGTCGCGCAAGAGCTCGAACGTTTCCAACAACCGCCCGGCGAAGCAGACGCCCCACTGCCGGCGCTTGGTGTAGACGACGTCCTGACGGTCTCGTACGAAGCGATCGACGACTACCAGAAGTGCGCGCTCCTCTACCGCTTCAAACACGTGCTTCAGATCCCGACCCTGCCGACGCCCCAGATGACCTATGGCCTCGCCTTGCACGAGGCGGTGCGGGACTACCTGCGACGAAAGCGCGACGGCGCCGAGCCGGGCCTCGCAGACGTCCAGGCCGTATTCCGGGCGGCGTGGCTCGCCGAGGGTTTTATCAGCCCAGCGCACGAGAGCGAACGCTTCCAGGCCGGCCTCGCGTCGCTTCGCCGCTTTTACGAGCAGGAGCGTGGGCAGCCGAGCCCCGATCTCGTGGAGCAGCGTTTCAGCTTCATGCTCGGCCGGGATCGCGTCGTCGGTCGGTGGGACCGCGTCGATCGGACGCCGAACGGCGCGGTCGTCATCGACTACAAGGCCGGCGCCGACGAAGAGGGCAGTGGTCGGGCACAGCGTTCCGCCAACGAGAGCCTGCAACTTCGGCTCTACGCCCTCGCCCACGAGCGCGTCTACGGAGATCGGCCGATCCAGACCGTGCTGCATTACCTCGAGAGCGGGGAGCGCGGCGCCGTAACGCCCACGGACGACAGCATCGGGGCGGTGCGTGGACTCATAAGCGGCACCGCGTCGCGAATACGCGCGCGAGAGTTCGCGCCAAATCCCAAGGGGCTACGAACGTGCCAGCAGTGTCCGTATCACCAGATCTGCCCAAGCTCGCTCACCGCGCGAGCGGCGACGGCATCGGCCGTGCCGGTCGGTTAAGCGTCGTTGCACACAGACATATGTCGCAATCAAAAAAGGGAGCAGGCCCAAAACCCTGCTCCCTTTCTCGTTTTCGTGTGGCTATGCGGTCGCGGACACCCGCCGCTGATTTCGTAGAAGCTGCGCCAGGCGGACCGTCCCGCCGAGGGCGATAAGGCCGGCAAGGAACGGGATCGCTTGCGAGATCGGATCGTTGGTCGCCGGCGTGTTCGTCGGAGCGGGCTGCGTCTCGGATGCCCCTGCCGGCGCGAGCACCGCGACGGTTCCGAGGTCGTACGGCGCGAAGAACGTACCCTGCGTCACCTGCCAGGTGTAGGTACCTGCGGCGGGGAAGTAGACATTCGCGACGTAGTGGCCCGCCGCGCCCTGTGCTGTCGCTGGGTACGAGAGGACTTTGCCGGTGCCGTTGCGGACGACGATCTCGGCGACGTCGGCCTTGTACGGCTCGACCCCGTCCATAAGGATCGTGAAGCCGACCGGGATCATCTGACCAGCGTGAAGCCCTCCCGGTGGAAGCGCGTCGAGCTTGGACACCGCGCCCTCTTTTGCGAGTGCTGTGCTGGCGAGGGCGCCGAGCGCGAGGAGCGTGCCGATCGCCAGGACGTTGATGCGTCGCATTCGTTCCTCCGAACGGTGGCTGCATGGCCCTTGCGCCACTCAGCCTCCATACAACTCGGCGGGCGCGAGGTTCCGTCCGTGCGCAAGGACGTGGCTACGCGGGTCGGACGACCCTCGGGGCTCGTACGGTCAGCAGGAGGAGGAAGGCGACGAACACGAGAACGGCAGCGCCAACGAACGACGCGCGGTAGCTGTCGAAGTTCCCGATCAGGATCCCGGCGATGACCGCGCCGATCGGTTGAGCGAGTGACCATACCCCTGAGCCGAGGCCGGTCATCTCGGCGGCACGCTCGGGGATCACGAGGTCGACCAGGAGCGGAACGTTGAGCGCGGTCCAGACACCGTTCGCGAGACCTATGAAGGCCATCACCACAAGTGCCTGAGGGACGGTTTGCACTTGAGAGCCGATAAGCGCGATGAGGGCGAACCCGACCATGCCGACCGCTAGCACGGGTTTCTTTCCGATGCGATCCGCCACGTAACCAGCAGGGATCGCGCCGACGATCGTCCCCAGGAGCGCCGGCAGGAAGAGCTGAAACGAGTCGCCCTCCGTGGTGCCGAGCTCGTTCACGGCGAACCGCGTGAGATAGGGGATGACCCCGCCAGTGCCGAGCCAGAAGACCGCAGCCGCGAGAACGTATTTCGTTAGCTCGCGCTGCGCGAGGAGGTCTCGGACGTACTTGCCGATGTCGATCCGCACCCGGCCCTTCGGCGCTGGCGGAGAGTCAGGTTCGCGGACACCGATGGTCGTTATCGCGAACGAGATGACGAGGATCGCGGCTACGAGAACGAAGACGAGCTGCGGTGACTCGGTCCATAGGAAGAGCGCGATGAGAGTCGCCGCGATCTGACCAAGCATGTTGAATATCGCGAGCACGGTGCCGACCCGGCCGCGCTGGCTTGGTGGGACGAGGTCGGCCATGAGCGCGGTGTACGGATCGACAGCGACATTGAGAAAGAACGCGTTGATCGAGAGCACCATCAGCATCGGCACGAGCGGCGGGAATCCAGAGAGATAAAGGAGCGAGGCTGCCGTAAGCGCTACCCCAGCGATGAAGTACGGCTTCCTCCGCCCGATGCGCGTCCGCGTCCGGTCGGACATCGCGCCCACAATTGGTTGCGCAAATGCGCCGGCCAGGGAGCGCTCCTGGGAGAGCAGGCCGACCAGCCAGATTGGGACCTCGGGATATCGATTGAGATAGAGGCCCGCCGCGCCGTTCAGGAAGTTGTAGACCGCGTTCGCGCCAAGGTTGCCGAAACCGTAGACCACGGATTCGCGGAACGTGAGGGCTCGGATCGGTCCGGTTGCTTCCACGGCCGATGTTCTAGCGCAGCCGCGCTTCGAGAGTGTTGCGAGTCGCTCGAGAAGAAGGTGTTCCCCGACACAAAAAGTGCGTCGAACGCTTGTGCTAATAGGTTCGGGCACGGACAATCCGAGCCGATGGATTTGGCCACGTTCCTCGCCCTCGTGGCTGCGATCGCCGCCCTTGGGGCGCTGGCGGTGGTGCTGCGGCGTCCGGCCAACGAGGACGCGTCGGCAATGCGGGACTCGTTGTCGGCGCAGCTCCAGGCCGCGCAGCAGGGGACTCAGGGGCAGGTCGATCTCGTCGCGCGCTCGGTGGGCGATCTCCGGACCGAGCTGAGTAGAGCGCTCGGCGCGACCGAACAACAGGTGGCGACACAGGCCGGGACGACCCATCGCACGCTCAACGATCTGTCGCGACAGCTCGGCACCCTGAGCGAGCAGAGCCAGCGGATCGGAGATCTGGCCAAGGACATCGGCTCGTTGCAGGACCTGTTGCGTGCGCCAAAGGCCCGCGGCGGATTCGGCGAGCTGCTTCTCGAGCGGCTCCTCCACGACGCCCTGCCCGCGGGCGCCTACGAGGTCCAGTACACGTACAAGGATGGCTCGCGCGTCGATGCGATTGTCCACTACGCGGGTCGCATCGTGCCCATCGACGCGAAGTTCCCCAACGAGACGTGGAACGCGCTCGCCAAAGCCGTCGACGAGGCGGAGCGCCGCACGAAGAAGCGCGCGTTCCTCCAACAGGTCCGGCGACATATCGACGCGGTCGGCCGGTACGTGTCGCCGGCGGATGGGACGATCGACTTCGCCGTGATGTATATCCCCTCGGAGTCCATCTACTACGACCTCGTGCTGCGCGAAGAGGAAGGGGAGCCCGACCTGCGCGCGTACTGCGCGGAGCGCAAGGTCATCCCCGCTTCTCCGAACACGCTCCTCGCTTATCTGCAGGTCGTCGCGCTCGGCGTTCGCGGCCTCGCAATGCAGGAGCGCACGCGCGAGCTGCAACAGGGAGTAGCCGCGGTCCGGCGCGAGTTCGAACGATTCGTCGAGCTTCACGACCAGCTCGGCCGTCATCTCGAGAACGCGACGAAGAAATTCGACGAGACCGACCGTGCGCTGTCGAGAGCCTCGAGCGCGATCGAGACGCTCGCGCAGGCTCCGATCGCGGCAGGCGGAGAGCAGGTCGCACTTCCTCTGCGAATGGAGCCGCGGCCCAAGGT
>JALYLL010000200.1 GCA_030774255.1 Chloroflexota bacterium
TCACGGAGCACGAGCACTACGTGACCCAGCACGTGCCGCTGCTGGTGGGGCTGCAGCCGCAGGCGTTCGTCGAGGTGCCGCAGGAGCTCGCCGACGAGAAGGGCATCAAGAACGGTGACCGCGTTCGCGTCTCGAGCGGAAGAGGAAAGCTCGAGGTCGCTGCGCTCGTCACGAAGCGGCTCGGCCCGGTCACGCTGGCCGGGAACAAGAAGGTCTACCAGATCGGCATTCCGATCCACTGGGGCTTCGTGGGCGTGTCCGCGGAGCAGAACCCCGAGGGTTCGAAGTACTGGCTCGCGAACGCGCTTACGCCGATGGTCGGCGATGTCGGCGCGCGGACGCCCGAGTTCAAGGCATTCCTCGTGAACATCGAGAAGCTCTGATGACGCTGCTTGCCGAATCGACGACGACCTACGGGCAGCGCCGCGAGCGCGCTCGCGAGCTCGGCGCGCGCTTCGACTTTGCACGGCAGCCGCTCGCGTTCTACCTCGCCGTCGTCGATGCCCAGGAGCGCGCGTTCGAGCGCGCGCGGACCGATCGGCCCGGCCGCGGTGACCTCGCGACGTATGTCGTTCGGATCGCGCTGCCGGGAGTCATGGAAGCCACCGTCGCCGCCGGTACCGAGACCTTGCGCGAGGCCACGCTGCTTCGTTTTCATGAGGCCGACCTCGAGGGACTCATCGAGGCTTGGCTCGACGGCGACGAGACATCCGCCACCGATACCTTCCTCGCGCGCGCCAGCACCCAACCGGTGCTCGAGGCGCTCCCCGAGCTCGCGGCCCAGCTTCGCTCGACCGAGTCGAGCGACCGGACCTGCCCGCAGTGCGGCGGACTTCCGCAGGTCGCTCTGTTCCCGGAGACGGGCGAGGCTCTCCTCACAGCGCAGCGCACCCTCGTGTGCTCGCGCTGTGCCAACGAGTGGGTGATGAGCCGCATGACGTGCGCGTCGTGCGGTGAGACGTCGGGCGCGAAGATGCCGATCCTGTCCGACCTCGATCTCTTCCCGCATCTGCGGATCGACGCGTGCGAGATCTGTCGCCGCTACCTGATCACCGTCGATCTGCGAAAGGATCCGCGCGCCGTTCCGATCGTCGACGAGCTCGCCGCGCTGCCGCTCGATCTGGTCGCCGCCGAGCGCGGCTACACGAAGATCGCGCGCAATTTGATGGGGTTCTAAGGAAATGGCTGGATTCCAAGAAAAGCCAATGGGGTTCTTCACGGACACATCGATTTGCATCGGCTGCAAGGCGTGCGAGGTCGCGTGCAAGGAGTGGAATCAGCTCCAGGGCGACCCGGCGAAGTTCACGGCCGACTCGTACGACAACACCGGCCAGCTCGACGCGCAGAACTGGCGGCACGTGCAGTTCATCGAGCAGGTGCCGGACAACAACGGCGTCGTCTTCAATCCGACGCCCATCGCGGGCGGACAGGCGTGGCTGATGATGAGCGACGTCTGTAAGCACTGTAAGAACGCGAGCTGCATGGAAGTCTGTCCAACGAACGCGCTCATGCGCACCGAGTACGACACCGTGTACATCCAGAACGATGTCTGCAACGGCTGCCGCAACTGCATCTCGGCTTGCCCCTATGGCGTCATCGGCTTCAACGAGGAGAAGGGCATCGCCCAGAAATGCACCCTCTGCTACGACCGTCTTCAGGGCGGCCTGCAGCCGGCGTGCGCGAAGGCCTGCCCAACCGAATCGATCAAATTCGGCTACATCGATGACCTGCACAAGGTCGCCGACGATCGTCTCGCTAACTTGCAAAAGCAGGGCTACGCCAAGGCGCAGCTCTACGGCCGCGACGAAAAGGTCTACGGCGGTCTCAACGCGTTCTTCTTGTTGATGGACAAACCCGAGGTTTACAAGCTGCCGAACGAAGCGAACGCGACGCTTCCGAGCCGCAACAACCTGCCCGGCTACGTCGGTGGCGTCGCGACCGCCGTCGTCGGGCTCATCGCGGGCCTGCTCGCGTTCCGGAGTGGGCGAATGAGCTCGAACAACAACAACAACACGACGACGACACCCCGCTGATGCCGCCAGCCGAACACTTCGCGTCGCCGCCGCTGTGGGAGTGGTGGATCCTCGGCTACTTCTTCTTCGGGGGTCTCGCCGGCGGCAGCTACGCCCTCGGCACGCTGCTGCGATTCGCCGGCGATCCGCGCCACGAGAGCGCCGCGCGGCTCGCGTTCATCACCAGCTTCATCGCGCTCATCCCGTGCCCCATCTTCCTCATGGTCGATCTGGGCCAGCCGCTGCTCTTCTGGCACATGCTCGTGGACACGAGTCCCGGCGGCGGACTCGCGTTCAGACCGGATTCGCCCATGAGCCTCGGTTCGTGGGCGCTCCTCGCGTTCGGTCTGTTCTCGTTCGTCTC
>JALYLL010000201.1 GCA_030774255.1 Chloroflexota bacterium
GCGAGGAGCATCGCGGTGTCGCGACGCCACCAGAGCGGAACGACCGCGAGGACCAGTCCGCTCACGAGCAGGACTCCGCCCCAGAGGAAGAGATCGGTGTCGGGCTGCCAGAAGTCGAAGAAGACGGACCATCCGTTGAACGCGTACAGG
This sequence comes from Chloroflexota bacterium, assembly GCA_030774255.1. GTDB lineage: Bacteria > Chloroflexota > Limnocylindria > P2-11E > P2-11E > 3-1-20CM-2-70-9. The sequence goes on from JALYLL010000201.1 coordinate 151, forward strand.
GAGGTGTAGGGATATGTCTCGGATGCGCTCCGCACAAGCCGGACGAACTCGGCCACGATGTGGGTCGGGTCGAAGCCCCAGAACGGGACGCAGAGCACGTACGCGGTCGCCGCTGCGGCGCCGAGCGTCTCCGCCGCCGGCCGCCAACGCGCTTCGCGAATGAACTCGAAGGCCGCGGCCGCCGCGATCACGAGGAACCCGATGCCGAACTGCGGCTTCACGAGGGCGGCGAGCGCCGCCAGGGCTCCGGCGAGCCACCACCGTCGCGACCCGGCGGCGACGATGGACCCGACGAGGGGCAGCGTCCCGACGGCATCGACCTGCCCCCAGTACGCCCCGGCGAAGATCACTCCCGGCTGCAGCGACCAGATCGCGGCGGCCGCGATCCCAGCCGTACGGCCCGCGGTGCGCCACACCACCCACGCGGCGAGGAGCGCGATGCCGATGTCGGCGGGGATGCTGATCGCTTTGACCGCAAGCCGGAGGAACTCGCCGTCGAAAAGACCACCGAGCAGCCAGAGCACGTAAAGGAAGGCGGGCGGGTAATCGCTGAAGTAGCCGGGCTCGTAGAAGCGGCCCGGGCCGATCTGCGCGAGCCGCTCGGCCCACGCCTGGAACGTCCCGACGTCGGTCGGGAAGCCCTGCGGGCGTACGGCGAGGAGACGAACGATCACGCCGATTGCGATCACGCCGGCCACGACGAGACGCCCGCGGCGCTCGCCGCGACGGAGGTCCTCGGTCATTGCCAATAGTCGAAGCGCGTGATCGCGATCGTCGCGTAGATGTTCACCGCGAAGGAAAGAACGATCGCGACGATGAAGATGACCGTCGGCCAGCGGCGCCAGACCCCGCGGAAGAGACCGTCGCCCGTGAGCGCGAGCGCGATCAAGAACGGCTGCGCATCGATGCTGAAGCGGTACCCGAACTGCTGGAAGCCCCATGTCGCGTGGAGGAGATCCGGCAGCAGCGCAAGGAGCGCTGCCGCCGCGGTCGCGGCCACGGCGACGTCGCGGCGGACCTCGCGCAACGCAATAAAGATCCAAACGAAGGCAGGCGTCGTAAGAAAGAGGCTCATGCCGCTGAAGTGCGGGCGGAAAAAGAACGGCGTGCCGGGGATGATGTCGGGCGGCTCGAGGAAGATCGCGTTGAGCTGACGCAGCAGGTACAACGGCGAGAAGAGCCCGTGGTTGAAGAACACGTCGCCCTCGGTGAGACGTGTGTAGCCGTCGTCGAATGGCGTTCCCCAGCGCAAGAGGTTGTAACCCACGTACACGATCGCGAACGGAAGCCCGCCCGCGATCACGCCGCCCAGGGACCGTCCGTATGGAGCTCCGGCCCGGCGCGCGCAGAGGAGCGCGAGCGCAGGCGCCGCGAGGGCGACCGGCAAACGTGCGAGGGCCGAGACCCCGATCAGCGCACCGACCGCGAGCGAGTTACCGCCGCGCGCCGCGACGGCGAAGGCGCCCGCAAGAAAGAGCATCGACGCGGAGTGCGCCGCGTACCACGCGCGGCCGTCGACGCTGGAGAAGAAGAGCGTCGTCCCGAATGCCGAGAGCAGCGCGCCCGCGAACGCGTACGTGCGCGGGGCGCCGTATCCGCGCAACCCGTAATAGAGAACGCCGGCCGAGGCGCCGCCGGCTATTCGCGACGCGACGACCTGCGCCACCCCGGTCGAGAAGAACGGCACGAAGGGGAGCGAGAGGATCGCGGGCAGGGGCGGATACGCGACGCAGTAACGCCCGTCGCCGCAGGGCAAGAGCTCGTTGAGCCACGGCGGCGCCTCGGTCAACCACCAGCGGCCGTGGAGGAACGCGTCCGCCAGACGGCCGTAGTAGTCGTAGTCGGTGGAAAGTCCGAAGCCGGCTCCGAGATAGATCGCAGCCGCGATCACACCGATCCACATCGCGGCTGCTCGGTCCGACACGGTCATGCGACATCAACACGCTAACCTTGCGGGCCTGTGCCCGCACGGCTGGACGGACTCTCCTTCTTCTTTCCCGCACTGAACGAAGAGGACAACGTCGCGCCAATCGTCGAAGAGGCGCTCGCCGTGCTGCCGCGTTTCGCCGACGACCTCGAGATCACCGTCGTGGACGACGGCAGCAGCGACCGCACCGGGGCGATCGCCGACGAGCTGGCCAGGAAGGATCCGCGCGTCCGGGTAATCCACCACGGGACCCGCCGTGGCTACGGCGGTGCGGTCCGGTCCGGCCTTGTCGCCGCGACAAAGTCCTGGATCTTCTTCACAGACGGGGACCGCCAGTTCGCGCTCGAGGACCTGGGCCGCCTGATCGAGGCAGCCGATGGCGCCGACGCCGTCGTTGGCTACCGGATAAAGCGCGCCGATCCGGCGCGACGCCTGTTCGTGGCCTGGGTCTACAACCGCCTGATCCGACTCTTGTTCGGTGGCGGCTGGCGGGACGTCGACTGTGCGTTCAAGCTCTTCCGGCGCGAGGTGTTCGTTCGCATGCCACTCACGCGCGTGCGCTCGAACGGTGCGTTCTTCTCACCCGAGCTTCTGATCACGCTGCGGCGCGCGGGTGTGCGCGTCCGGCAGGTCGGGGTGCGGCACTTTCCCCGCACAGCTCACGAGCCCAAGGGGGCGTCACCGAAGGTGATCCTCCGCGCGATCCGCGATCTCGTGCGCCTACGCGCCCGTCTCTGGCTGCACCCGCGCGACTAGCGGCGCTCGAGCCGCCAGATGTCCGCGACGCTCTCGCGCGCGCGGATCGCGCGCGCTCGGCCGCCATCGAGAAGGACCACCGCGGGCCGTGGGGTCTCGTTGTAGTTCGATGACATCGCGACGCTGTACGCACCTGTCGCAGGGATCGCGAGAACGTCGCCGGAATGTGCGGTCGGCAGACGCACCGAGCGGATCAGTACGTCGCCGGACTCGCAGTACCTGCCGGCGACCGAGACCTCCTCGGTCGCGCGTTCGCTCGCGCGTGCCGCGAGGACCGCGGTGTACTCGGCGCCGTAGAGCGCGGGGCGAATGTTGTCGCCCATCCCTCCGTCGACCGCGACGAACGTTCGAACGTGCGGCACGTGCTTGGTGCCGACGACGCGATACAGCGCGACGGCGGCGCGCCCCACGAGGCCCCGCCCCGGTTCCACATAGACGGTCGCGCCGCGTAGCGCGCGATCCTTCCGCACCGGCTGTGTGACTGCGCGCGCGTAGTCGTCCAGCTCGGGCGCCTCCTCGGTCGCACGAAGACGTACCGCGACGCCACCGCCCATCCCCAGCTCGGTTATGGGCGCGCCGGTCGCGCCACGCACCTCGTTCGCAAACGCCACGAGGGCGCGGGCGAGCTCGCCGTAGGGACGCGCGTCGCGCACCTGCGCGCCGATATGTGCGTGGATGCCGACGAGCGAGAGGCCCTTCGCGCGCGCGATGTCACGCGCCTGCGTGAGCGCTTCGCCGGTGCTGATCGGCGCGCCGAACTTGCTGTCGACCGTCCCCGTGACGAGGTGCGGGTGCGTGTCCACCTTGATGCCGGGGGCGACACGGAGCCACACGGCCTGCGGGCGGCGCCGGCCGTGCGTCAGGCGGGCGAGCCGTTCCACGTCGTGCGCGCCGTCCACGACGAAGCGCCCGATGCGCGCCTCGAGGGCCGCGGCGACCTCGTCGTCCGGCTTGGCGTTGCCGTGCAATTCCATGCGCGACGCGGGAAAGCCCGCCCGCCGCGCGGCCTCAAGCTCACCGAGAGACGCGACGCTCGCATCGACACCCTCTCGCGCGATGACCGCACCGACACCGATGAGGGCGCACGCCTTCACCGAATAGGCCACCCGCACCGGCCGGTAGCGGAAGAACGCATTGACGTACTCGCGCAAGCTCGTGCGGATCGTCTCGGCGTCGTAGACGTAGAGAGGTGTGCCGTACTTGTCGGCGAGCGCGGCGAGATCCTGTGTTCCGATCTTGACGTGCCCGTCGCCGCCGATGGTCGTCCCGAGGGGCCAGATCGCGCGCTCGATCACCTGTCAGGAGTTTTGTTGCGGGTCGTCGGGCAGGGATTCGATGAACTCTTTGAACACGGAGAGCTGTTCGTCGTCGTTCGACTCGGCCGTGATCGCCGAGCGATCGAGAACCGTCTCGCTCACGAGGATGCGCGCAGAACAGCGGACCGCGAGCGCGATCGCGTCCGAAGGGCGGCAATCCACTTCGATCTCGCGGTCGGCCACCTGGACGAAAACGCTGCCGTGAAAAACGCCGCCCCCGGAGTCGTCGGCGACGAGGTCCTTCACGACGACGCGCGTGATCTCCGCGCCGATCTTGGTCAGCAGGTCGACGATGAGATCGTGCGTGAGTGGACGCTCGCTGGTGATGCCTGCGATCCGCGTCGCGATGCTGTACGCCTGGTCCGGCCCGATCCAGATCGGCAGAAGACGGCGCACGCCCTCGGCCTGCAGAAGGACGACGTGCTGGTTCGTGAGGACGTGGACGCGGACCGACTCGACCGAACACGGCACGAGCATCGTCACAAGCCTACCCGGTCGAACGGCCACGCAAGCCTCATGACGGGCGTGCGTGCGCTAGCCGAAACGGAATCGACCCTGCTCGCGTCGCCGCCTCAACAGCAGGAGCAGGAGTATCCCGGCGGCAAACCCGAAGATGTGCGCGAAGTACGCGATGTTCTCGGTCGCTTGATGCGCGGTAAGGCGAAGCTCGGCGAGCGCATCGATCGCCTGGAGCACGATGAAGAAACCGATCACGATCAGCGCGGGCAGCTGCACGATCGTGATGAAGATCCCGAGGAACACGAGCGTCGAAATACGAGCGGTGGGAAACATGACGACATACGCGCCGAGGACCCCGGCGATCGCGCCGGACGCGCCGACCATTGGTTCTGGCTGCACCAGACCCTGTCCGATCGCGGCCACGATGCCGCAGAGCATGTAGAAGACGAAGTACGGTCCGCTCCCCAGTCGATCCTCGACGTTATCGCCGAAGATCCAGAGATAGACCATGTTGCCGATCACATGGAGCCAACCACCGTGCACGAACATGTGCGAGACGAGCGGCACGAAGGTCGCGAGCGCGATGTGCCCCTGCGAGATCTGGGTCACGAACTCCGTCCAGTCGAACGAGTACTGGTCGTAGAAGGCCGCGGCGGCGCCGGGCTGGCGGACGAGGGTCAGGACGTAGATCCACACGAGAATGTTCGCGACGATCAGCAGGCGGTTGACGATCGGCGTCTTCTTCGTCGGGTTCTGGTCGCGAAGCGGGATCACACGCGGAACTCCGTCGCCACCACCTTCGACCCATGGATCGAGAAGATCGTTCGGGTGCCTTCGGAAACGTAGAACGCGCTCGGCTCGGGAAGATTCGATGGAAGCGAGTAGCGCGCCAGCTCGCCCCCGTCGCGACTCATCTGCACGACCACCCTGTTCGGCGCGTCGAGAAAGTAGATGGCGCGCTGCACGTCGATCGCCTGCACCGCGGTCGGCTTTACCGCCGCGCCGGTCCATCGCGGAACGAACTCGACCCGCGACGCGGTGAACGAGGTCGTCAGCCGGCGGAACCGGAGAATCTCCCCTTGGGTCGTGACGATCCAGATGTCCTGATCGACGGCGAGCGATCGCCCGGTGCCGGTCGCGATCGGCTCCGTCAGGTAACCCACGGCCTTTTGGAAGGGCGTCCCCGGGAACGACTCGTGCTTCCAGACCTGACCGCTCGTCCCGTCGAGGACGTATAGGTTGGCAACGAAGACCGCGAGCGCCTCGACGCCCTTCCACGTCGCGGAGTCGGCCGGCGTGACGTCGGCGACGCCGGTCCCCTCGGCGCGCCAGAGATGCTTCTGGTCGTCCAGCGAATACACGACCTCGCCGAGGTTGGAAACGAGACGGGGCGCGGCGACGCCGACGGTCCCTCTGGTCAGCACCGAGGCGACCTGCGTGGGGTCGCCGAAGATCCGCCAGAGGCGGCCCGCGCCGGGATCGGCGGCGTACAGCCCGTTCGCCGTGCCGACGAGTGCGGTGGGTTTCGCGCCCGGAGCGATCGGCCGGCCGTCGGTTCCCGTGACGCGCGCGAGATCGACGACGACTCCGGTGATGCGGTCGTCGATCGCGGAGGTCTGGTCGCGAAGCGCCGCGATCCGCGCCTGATCCGCCGCGGGCGAGCGGGCGGCCTCATCGAGTCCGGCGCGCGCGTGATCGATCTTCTGCCGCGCCAGCTCGTTGTCGGGAGGCTTGCGGTCCGCCGCCCGCTCCGCCGCCGAGATGTCGCTCTCGACGCTCAGTATGGCGAGCGCGTAGTCCCCGGTGACGCGGTTCTGCTGATAGTCCCGGTACGCGAGGGAGCCGATCCCACCCGCGACGAGCAGAAGAAGGACCGCGAGCAAGGACGCGGCGCGACGCTGGCGGCGCGAACGCTCGCGTGCGGTGTCCGGACGGCGTGGAAGCGGAGGCGCCCGGCGCGGCATCAGCTCGAAGCCGACCGCCACGGTCTTCCCCATCGCCTTCGCGGCGGGGACGGCCGCGGCGCTGATCGCCTGCGTGACCTTGGGACGCCGGCGCCAGATGGATTCGAATCGCGACCGGATGCCCTCGGCGATCAGCACCTCGGTGGCCTCGGGGGACGGCGGCTCGGGGGCAACCCGGCCGGCCGCGCCGGTGGCGGCGGTCACCTCGATGAAGATCGCTGCCGCGCTGCCGACGACGCCGTCGGCGACCGCCCGGTTGTTGATGTGCTCGGCGGCCGCGCGCGGGTGAAGCGTGATCGCGGCGTTCTTGAGCGCTTCCGCGCCGAGGCCCTCGACGAGCGCGCCGGAGGCGAGGATGAGCGTGTCGCCGGGCTCGATGCTCTGGCGCCACACGTCGGGCAGCACGTCGGCGATCCCCCCGAGCGATTCGGCTTCGCGGGTCGTGGTGCGATGCACGAAGTCGGCGAGCTCGCCCGGTTCGTCGCCGGGAAGGAAGAGTCGCGCGCGGCGGACGAGAAACACCTGCGCTGCGCCGATCCGCGCGGCGTAGAGCTCGTTGTTCACGACGACGGCGCACGCGCAGTGGAGCGCGACGCGCCCGCGTTGATCGCGAAGGCGCTGTGCGGCCCGGCGATTCGCCTGCCGGAGCGCTTTGCGGAGCGAGACCTCTATCCCCGCGGAGAGGTCGTAGTAGTACTCCTGGCGGGCGAGATCGGCGACCTCTTTCGCGATGTCCCCACCGGCGTTTCCCTGCTGGCGCGCGACCTCGACCAAGAAGTAGAACCGCCCCTTCGTACGCAAGGTCGCGCCGAGCGTCGGTTCGCTTGCGACGATGACGTCGGGCGTACCGGGTCGCAGCTCGGCGGTCGTACCGATCTTCGTCGCAAGGCTGACCTGTCGCATCGCTGGCGAGTTTAGGGACCGGTCCGCGACGCGGGCACCGAACGGATCTTCGCGATGCCGCTCCGCGGTGCGCGCGACGCGAGCTCTGCGACGAGCTCCTCTTCGCGCAGGCGGATCTCGGCTGCCCACTGCGCTGTCGGGACCGCCACGACGAGGGTGCCTTCGTCCATGCGCAGCGCCGTTGTCCGAGTCGCGTCGGGACCGATGACCGAGCATGCGACTCCGTTCCAGGCGCGCATCGCATCGGCTTTCGCGACGTCGCTGTCGAGCCGAAGCGTGCGCAGCGCGCGCGCGATAGCGGCAGCGAGCGGCCTCACCGGGTCCGAACGACCTCTGCGATCGTTGCCCCGTGCCGCAGCGTCTCCGGGATGCTCGTGAGGACGGCCGCCGTGAGGAGGGTCTGCGCGCCCTCGGGGAGCGCCCGGCAGAGGGCCTCTCGGTGCGCGGTGTCCAGCTCTGACAGGACGTCGTCGAGCAGAAATATCGGTGGCTCACCGACGTGTGCATGGATCCATTCCGCCTCCGCGAGCTTGAGCGCCAGGACGGCGGAGCGCTGCTCCCCGCGCGACGCGAACGTCGGGAGTGGGCGTTCCCCTGTCGCGACGGCGAGGTCCTCGCGGTGCGGGCCGACGAGCGTCGTGGCCTGCCAACGCTCGCGCTCGCGCTTTTCCACGATCAGGCGGCGATAACCCTCGGCCCGCTCCTCGGCGGTCGAGCCCTGTACCTGACCGGCGTAGGCCACATCGGGGGTCGGATCCGCGCCCAACGCGGCCGCCGCCTGCCGGAACGCGGGACGGAGCTCTCGCACGGCCGCCTCGCGCCGCAAGGAGATCGACGCCGCAAGGCGCACCAGTTCGGTGTCCCAGAAGGCGATCTCGCTCAGAGAGACGGGTTCGTCGTCTCGTCCCGCGCGAAGCAGGGCGTTCCGCTGCGTGAGCACGTTCGCGTACGCGCGGGTGTCGGCACGATGCGAACGGTCGACCTGCGCGACCATCGCGTCGAGATAGCGCCGCCGCGCCGACGGCGCGGACGCCAGGAGGTCGGTGTCTTCAGGAAAAAAAGCAACGACGGCGACCTTCCCGACCACATCGTCCGCCCGTCTCGGCGCGCCATCCGCGGTGTACCGCCGTGGACGCCGGCGAACCTCGACGGCCGGAGCGAAGAGCGTCACTTCGAGGCGAGACCGATCCTCGGCCCGGCACGCCTCGACGGCCACTCGGCCGAGGGGTGCGCCCCAACGGATCATCTCCACATCGTCACCGGCCCGCGATGATTCGCCGCGCGCAATGAGATGCACCGCCTCGAGGATGTTCGTCTTACCGGCGCCGTTCGGGCCGACGAACGCGGTGACGCCTGGGGTCAGGTCGATCCGTCGATCCTCGTAGCTGCGGAAGTTATCGAGCGCGATCGCGGCAACACGCAAGACGGCGTCCTTTGATCAGGCCGGAATGCGAAGCGGCATCACCACATGAAGATAGCTGTCATCGCCGACGATCTTGACGACGCCGGGCGCGAGAGGGCCCCCGAGCTCAAGCGAGATCTCCGGTGCGGTAAGGCTCGACAGGGCATCGGCCACGAACCGTGAGTTGAAGGCGATCGTCGTTGCCTGACCCTCGACGGTGGCGTCGATGCGGCCGGTGTTGTCACCGACCTCCGCCGCGTTGGCCGTGATCACGAGTGGCGGATCGTTCGACGGATCCACCTGAAAGCGCAACATGTTCGCCGCATCGCGTGCGAAGTACGATGCCAGCCGCGTGGCCTTGAGCAGCTCTTCCCGTTGCGCGAGCACGCGCGTCGAGTGGCTCGTGGGGATGACCTGCCGGTAATTCGGGAATTGCCCCTCGATGATCCGCGAAACGAGATCCGCTTCGTCGGTATGAAAGATCACCTGACTCTTGTTCGGGGTCACCAGGATGTCGACCGTGGCATCCTCGCTGTCCTCGAGGATCCGTGCGACCTCGAAGAGACTCTTTGCGGGGATGATCACCTCGATTTGTGGGTCGACTCGTTCGAGTAGCCGCGCATGCCGAACCGACAGACGATACGGATCGGCCGCCGCCATCGTGACCATATCGCCGGCGAGCGTGGTCAGTACGCCGGTGAGAACTGGACGGCTGTCATCGGTCGCGGCGACGAACGCCACCTCTCCGATCATCCGCCGGAGTGTCCCCTGCGACATGCGCGTGGTCGGCTTCTCAGGGATCTGCGGGATGATCGGGAACTCCTCGGCGTCCATGCCTTTGATGTTCGCCTCGTACGGACCGGACTTCAGGTGAACGGTCTTTGTGCGGACGTTCAGCGACAGCTCCACATTCCCGGGCGGAAGCGAGTTCACGAAGTCGATGAAGAGCTTGGCCGGGACGGTGATCGCGCCTTCGTCCTCGACCTTCGCCGGCACCCAGCAGTTGATGCCCACCTCGAGATTGGTCGCCGTGAGGCGAAGGCGTCCCGAGTCGGTGCGGAGCAGAACGTTCCCGAGGATCGGCAGGCTTCCCCGGGTCGACACACCTCGGCCGGCGATTCCAAGCCCATGCGCCAGGTTCTCTTGTAAACAAACGACCTTCACGCGGCCCCTCCCCGCTCGTACCCAGTAGAGATTCATACAACCAGTAGTGGCAGTAGTAGTGATGTGGACTATGGGGCTTCCCTCGTCGTTCGTGCTCAGCCCCGGTTGGGACGCGCTGTGGAGGAGCCGGGGAGGTCCGTGGATGGGCAAAAGGCGGACGTCACCGGATACGACACGGGTACCACAACCGGACATCCTGGCGGGCGACATGTCCACAAACGGGCGTTCTTATCCACACGGCCAGACCTCTTATCCACAGTTCTGAAGCTCCTCGGGTGGGCGTCCGCGGCCTATGTAACAGCCGGGCGTGCGGTCAGTCGGCGTAGAGGAGCTCGCGAAGCGTCCCGACGTCCCGCCGGAAATCGTCGTTCTCTGCCATTTCTCGCTCGATCTTCTCGCACCCGTGTAGCACGGTCGAATGATCGCGACCGCCAAGCGCTTCGCCGATCCGCATGAGCGGGGCCTCGGTCTCTTCGCGCATGAGGTACATGGCGATCTGGCGCGGGAGGACGACCTGCCTATCTCGCGCCTTTCCCTTGATCTGATCGAGGGGGACGCCGTAGTAGCGCGCGACCGTCTCGACGATGCGATCGGGCGAGAGGCTTTTGCGGTGTGGGTTGTAGAGGAGGTTCTGCAGCATCTCCTGCGCGAGTTGGGTCGTGACAGGCACTGCTTGTAGCGCCGCGAACGCGACGATGCGCGTCAGCGCGCCCTCGAGCTCACGGATGTTCGACACGATCCGCTGCGCCAGGAAGTCGATCACCGGTGGCGGCACCGCGACGTTCTGCGCCTCTGCCTTGGCACGAAGGATCGCGATCCGCGTTTCGAGATCGGGCGCTGAGATGTCGGCGGTGAGACCCCACTCGAAACGAGACCGGAGGCGATCCTCGAGCTGCGTGATTGCCTTCGGCGGACGGTCGCTCGACATCACGATCTGCTTGCCCTCTTCATGGATCGCGTTGAAGGTGTGGAAGAACTCTTCCTGCGTGCCCTCTTTTCCGGCGATGAACTGAATGTCGTCGATGAGGAGCACGTCGATCCGCCGGTACCGCTCGCGGAACTCCTCGCCCTTTTGCGCGCGGATCGAATTGATGAACTCGTTGGTGAACTTTTCGCTCGTCGCGTATGCGACGCGCTTCTTGGGGTGGCGCGCGATCACCGCGTGCCCGATCGCGTGCATCAGGTGCGTCTTCCCGAGTCCCGAGCCGCCGTAGACGAAGAGCGGGTTGTAGCTGTGACCCGGCCGCTCGGCGACCGACAGGGCTGCGGCGTGGGCGAGACGGTTGTTCGACCCCACCACGAACGTCGAGAAGGTGTAGCGCGAGTTGAGGAGCGCGCCGGCCTCGCGCCGTTCCTGCGCGCCTGCCTGCTGACCGCCAGCGTTCGATGCCGAGGAGGTCATGCCAGGGGCCGCGCTGGTCCGCGCGGCGGCCGCGGGTGCGCCGGAGGAGGTCACGAACCGAACGTCGACGGTGCGGCCGAGAAGGTGCTGGAGGGCTGCTCGCACTTGAGGTCGGAATTTGCTTTCAAGCCATTCGCGCGCGAACGCGTTGGGCACACCGATGAGGAAAACGTCGTCCTCTTCGGAGAGGACCTGCGTGTCCTTGAACCAGGTGTCGTACTGCGCACGAGAGAGTCCGACCTGCAGCTCACCAAGGGCGGCCGTCCAAAGCTGTTTGAGATTCAACGGCTCCCCTTCTCTTCGCTCGTGCAACAAACGCTCCCCACAACAACCATCACGCGATCACCGCCCGCGCCACACCGAAGGGAAACACCGAGGTTCCGACCGCCCACTTTCGGAAGCCCGCGAACTATACCCCAAGGAGAAGTCACCGCGTCTACTGCTATGCTCATCCGCACACACAGTCGTTTTTTGATCGTTTTGTTCCAGCGGGAGAAGGGACTCGACCTTGAAGCGCACCTATCAGCCAAAGACCCGCCGACGTGCGCGTGTGCATGGGTTTCGCTCGCGCATGAGGACAACCGGCGGCCGTCGAGTGCTCGCCGCGCGTCGCGCGCGTGGCCGCAAGCGCCTCACCGTCGTCTAGCGCCGCGTCATTCGTGGACGCCGCGCGTCTGCGGCGGGATGCGGACATCGCCGCGGTGTGGAGCGAAGGAATGAAGATTCAGCATTCGGTTTTCGCCCTTCGCGCTCGCCCGAACGGACTCGATGTGATTCGTGTCGCGGTCGCCGCGCCGCGCTCGCTCGGCCGCGCCGTCGCGCGCAATCGCTCGCGCCGTCGGCTGCGCGAGGCGTTCCGCGCCGAGATCCGCGGGCTCGCGACCGCACCGGGCTGTGACCTCGTGATCGTGGCGCGTCCAGGGACAGCGACCGCGGCATTCACCGAGCTTCGCGAGGCCGCCGCCGTCGCACTCCGCTCGGTCGCAGAACGCGCGGCAGCACCGTGAAAGCGATCGTTCTGGGCGCGCTTCGTTTCTACAAGGCCGCGGTGAGCCCGATGCTGCCGCCAGCCTGTCGTTACACGCCGACCTGCTCGGAATACGCGATGGAGGCGGTCGAGCGGTACGGCGTTGTCGGTGGAGGCTGGCTCGCCACGAAGCGCCTTTTCTCGTGCCATCCCTGGAGCCGGGGCGGATACGACCCCGTCCCTGAGCGGCGAGCAGGCTGATGCCGCCGATCATCACCGAGATATGGAACGCCGTTCTCGTTTACCCGCTGATCAACCTGCTCGTCCTCGCGGACTACTTCATCCACGACTTCGGGCTGGCGGTCGTGATCGTCACGGTGGCGATCCGCCTCGCGCTGTTCCCCGTCTTCCGGGCGCAGGTCCGCTCCTCGCGTGCGATGCAGGAGCTCGCCCCCGCGATGAACGACATCAAGAAGAAACACGGGAACGACCGCGCGAAGCTGCAACAGGAGCAGATGAAGCTCTACAAGGAGCGAGGCATCAACCCCGTCGGCGGGTGTCTCCCGATGCTCGTCTTCTTCCCGGTTCTGTTCGCTATGTATGCGGCGTTCCAGCAGGTCGGCGGTCTCTCCGGAGCACACGCGCTCACGGCCGAGCAACTGCGGGACGCCGTGCTCTGGCCCTTCCTCCGCTTCACCGTCGCCGACCTACCCGTGGCCGCGACCATCGACCTGACCGCGCACTGGCTCCCGTGGGTCTCGAGCCTCGCGCAGCCGGATCATCTGTTCTTCAGCTTCATCGGACCGCTCCCGATCATCTCGGCTCTCTTGCAGCTCGTCGCCTCGGTCCAGGCGCTGCCGCGGAACCCACCGCAGACCGACGATCCGACGCAGCGAACGATGCAGTCGATGACCTATTACCTGCCACTCATCACGGTCGTGTTCTTCAAAGATCTCGCGGCCGGTGTCTTCATCTACTACATCACGACGACGATCTTCCAGATCATCCAGCAGTACTTCGTTATGGGATGGGGTCAGCTGCCGCGCTGGATCCCGCCGCTCGCGAACATACCGACGCCCGCGGACAAGACGATGCGGGCCCGCGAACAGGCGGCGATTGTCGAGGCCGAGCACGACATGGAGGAACCTGATGAAGCCGTGACGGCGTCACGCCGAAACGGCAACGGCGGCGGGCGCCGCCGCGGGAGGAGGAGGAAGCGATGAGTCCGCTCCGTGGGGAGGAGTTCACGGGCCGTTCCGTGGAGGAGGCGATCGAGCGGGGTCTTCGGGCGCTCGGGAAAAAGCGCACCGACGTGGAGTACGAGGTCCTCGAAAAGGGGAAGCCGGCGAACGTCCTGGGTATCGGAGGTGAAGACGCTCGCGTGCTCATCACCTTCGTGGAGGAGGACGCGCCGCCCGAGCCCGAGCCGGTGATCGACGAAGCCGAGGTACCGCGCCGCCCTGACGCGATACGAGAGCGCGAGGAGCGGCGCGAGGAGCGGGAGGAAGCCGAGCGCGAGGAGGCCGCGCCGGCGCTCGCCGAAGATCTCGAAGCGGGTGTCGGCGTTCTGCGGGACCTGCTGGCGCTCATGGGGGTCGAGGCGGAGGTCGCTCTCGATGAGGGTCCCCGCCACGAGGGAATCGAAGTCCTCGGCACCGATCTCGGCGCGCTCATTGGCCGGGGCGGCGAGAATCTCGTCGCGCTCCAGCAGATCACGTCCGCCATCACGTCGCGGCGGGTCGGCCGCACCGTCCACGTCCCGCTCGACATCGAGGGCTATCGCCGGCGCCGCGAGGAGCAGCTTCGCGAGATCGCGCGCCGCGTGGCCTCGCGGGTCAAGGCAAGCGGCCAGGCGGTGACGCTCGAGCCGATGCTGGCGTACGAGCGACGGATCGTGCACCTTGCGGTGCAGGACACCCCCGGCGTGAAGACCGAGTCGGTCGGCGTCGATCCGAATCGCCGTGTTGTCATCAGCTCGACCGCACCGGGCGCCCGGGGCCCGGCGGAGTTCCGTCCGCGAGCTCCCGGTGGTTTCCGCGGGCCGGGCGCACCGGGTGGGCCGGGACGGTATGGCCCGCGCCGCGGCTTTGGGCCGAGACCTGGCGGATACCGGCCGGGGTCGAACTTCGGTCCGCGAGATCGACCCTAAATAGCCCCCTCGGAGGCCTTCCAGAAGCGACCGGTGGCGCGCTAGCGTTCGGTTCCTCGCATGGATGGCAACTGGGCGCCCTCGCGCGTTCGCCGTAACTTCCGAATCGACACATTCAGCGCGATCTGCGGTGGCGTTTACATCGCCGTTCTCATCACCTTCATGCCGATCGTCGTGCGTCGCCTCGGCGGATCCACGACTGACGTTGCCATCGTGATCGCGGCGCCCTTCGTCGGGCATCTCCTCTCGCCGATCTCCTCCTACCTGCTGATGGGCCTTCCCCAGGTCAGAGTCGTCGCCGGGACCGTGACGGTGGCGCGCGCCACGTTCCTCGCCGGTGTCCTCGTGGCGGCGACGCCGTTCATGCTCGCGATCACAACGGTCGTCTCGTTCGTGATCGGGATCGCGAATATCAGCGCGTACACCGCGCTCATGCACGGGATCTACCCGGACCGCGAGCGGGCGCAGGCCATGGCGAACGTCCGCATCGGCGGAGCGATCGCGGGCATCGCGGCCGCTGCCGTCGCCGGCACGTTCATCGACGTCATCCCGGCGTCGTGGGTCTTCGCCGCGGCGGCGCTCGTCGGCCTGCCGGGTGCGATCGCGTTCTTCTGGATTCGCTACGACGGTTCGGCGAAGGTTGCGACGCGCAGATCGCTCCCCATCATCGCGCGCGACGTCTGGGCCGATCACAAATACCGGCGCCTGCTCCTGGCGTTCACGGTCTTCGGGATGGGCAACCTGATGAACGTCGCGGTCTACCCGATCCTGCTGGTCGACCATTTCAACGCATCGAACTCGTTCATCGGGGCGATGACCGCGGTTTCGTCGGCCACGATGATCGTGGCCTATCTCATCTGGGGTCGAATGATCGATCGCGGGTCTTCGATCCGCCTCACGCTCCTGAATACCGTCGTGACGCTGCTCATCCCGATCGGCTATATCGCCGCCGCCGATGTGTGGCTCCTGATACCGGTCGCGATCGTCGGTGGGATCGTGAACGCGGGCGGCGAGATCACGTTCTTCACGAACATCGTCCAGATCGCGCCCCGCGATCGCATCGGCGAGTACGCGACCGCGCAGTCTCTCCTTATGGGGCTTCGCGGGACCGCCGCACCGTTCATCGCGGCAGCACTCCTCGGTGTCGCCGATCCGCGCGTCGTCCTTCTCATCGGTGTGATCTTCATGACCGCGGGGTGCGCGATCATGGCCGGGGCAGTGCGCCTCATTGCGCCGACCGGCGTGATCGCCCCGCGTGTCGTGATCGAGAGCCCCGCCGACTAAGCCCGGAGCGGGACCCCGTTCGCGCGCATCGCGCTCGCGAAGCGCTCGGCGATCAACTGGTAGCCCTCATCGGATGGATGGAAGCCGTCCTGCGACACCGTGCCGGTCGAGACGAGCGCGGCGCTTCCGGTGAAGAGGTCGACGACCTTGACGCGGCCGGGATTCTTCGCCGCGATCGCCGCGATCGCGTCGTTGTACGCCTGGATGCCCGCGAGGAGACGCGTCTTGTCGGCGCCCGCGTAGGCCGGGACCGCTCGGAGATCGGGGACGTTTCCGACAAAGATCGTCGCGTCGGTCTTCTGCACCAGACCATCGACGATCTGTCCCAGCGAGTCGGCGAACGATGAAGGTTGGATCGTCGCGTTGAGATCGTTGACCGCGAGCCAGACCGAGACGACGGTCGGTTTCTGCGCGATCGCACCCGGCAGCTGCTGCGAGACCGCCTGAAGAGCAAGCGAACCCGCCACGCCGAGGTTCGTGTACGGCGGGGATCCCGCCGGGAGACGTGCGGCGACGAGCGCCGGCCACGATCCTTTCGCCGGATCGCTCGCGCCGACCCCAACAGTGTCGGATGCGCCGATGGCGACGTATTTGACGCCCGGACTGACCGTCGCGGTAGGCGGCGCGCTGCTGGGCGCGCGGCTCGGCGGGGCCGTCGGCCCCCGCGTTGGCGAAGGCTGGGCCGCAGGCGCGGCGGAGCACGCGCTCACGACTGCTGCGCAGATCACGGTGAGGACGGCCAGTTCAGATTTCCACATCAAGCAGCTCGTCCCGTCGGCTTCGTTTCGGCAGGGGCAGGGGCCCAGGGGGTAGGGGCCCCCGGACGCGTAGCGGAGCGCGATAGCGACCGCCACGAGCTCACGGCTGTCCACGCCTCGCTACCCGCGGCTAACGGGGGCCCCTGCCCCCTCGCTCGTTGCGAGTAAATCGCTCCTCGCTCACTCATCATCGGTACAATTGTGTTGCCCCGACGGGGCCACGGGGATGCGTGGTTTCGACAGGGCAGGCAGACGGACCGCCGCGAGCCGAGGAACGCCGTTCCTCCTCGTTAATCCGAACGGCAGGCAGACAACTGCCAACACTTCTTACGCTCTCGCTGCCTAGTCAGTGAGACGTCCTCCCGGTCTCCGCTCCGCGGGCCGGGAAGGGCGATATAAGCGGAGCTGCGGCCCGCCGATCGGTCGGTAGGCGGGCTCAAGTAAACCGACCTGGCGAGAACGAGGAGCGTGTCGGTGCGCGCCTCGTTCCGTGAGACAAAAAAACGCCGACTACGCTCGTAGACGCGATCCGCGCGCAGGCCTTGGACGGGGAGTTCGACCCTCCCCCATCTCCACAGAACTAGGAGGCCGGCGGAGGGAGCCGCAGCTCACTCCGGCCGGCCGACGACGTTCTGGAAGGCGCGAAGCGCCTTACAGGACGGCCGCGAAGCGGCTACAGAACGAGGCGAAGCGCCTTACAGGACGGCCGCGAAGCGGCTGCAGAACGAGGCGAATCGCCGTCCCAGGGACAGCCGCGAAGCGGCTACAGAACGTAGCTGCAGGCGGCCACACAATGCGACCCGTGCCGCTCATCCTTTTCGTGTTCGCCCTTGTCGGCGGTGCCGTCGCCGCGATCTTCGCGCCGCTGTACCTCGATCTCTTTCGTCGCGAGCTCTCGCGGGCCGACGAGATTGAGGACATCGCCCACGGTCTCGGCCTGCGGTTCTCGAGGACCGACCCCGCTTATCCCAGCTCGACCGCCTTCCGCTATCCGTTCGAGCTCTTCTCGCGAGGCATCGAGCAGACGTGCGAGAACTTTGTCTCGGGAGCGATCGGCGGCGTTGACGTGGTCGCGTTTGATTTTCTCTACCGGCTTCGGCTCGACTCCGACGAGGAACCCGACGAGGGCGCGCGAACGGAGCCGATCCGTTTCAGCTGCGCGGTCGCGACGGTCGACGGCCGACGTCCGCACGTCGTCATCGAGCCGGCACCCGCACCGTTGCCCATCCGCGCCGACGGCGAGCCCGTGCGCCTGGAGTGGGGCGCCTTCAACGCGCGCTACCGCGTGATCTCGCCGGACCGTGGATTCGCGGCCGCGATCCTCGACCTCGGTCTCATGGCGTGGCTGGTCGACGAGGCGCCGCCGCTTGCTCTGACGTGGGAGATCCAGCGCGACCAGGTGCTCTGCCGCGCCCCGAGCCTCGCTCCGAAGGACCTCGCGGGATTCGTGGCCGCGCTGCCCGAGTTCGCGCGCCGGATCGCTCGAGGCGCTTCGGACTGATCAGGCGTACGAGATGAGCTCGAGAAGGGTCCCATCGGGGTCGCGGAAATACACGCTCGTCCCACGTCCCTTCGCTCCGCCGCGCGTCATCGGCCCCGCCTCGACTCGCACGCCACGCGCCTGCAGGTGCTCGAGCGCTTCGTCGATCGAGCCGTCCCATTCGAAGCACAGATCGCTATTTCCGGGGGCGACCGGTAGCCGGGCGACCATCGCCGGACGCGTTCCCGGACCGTGGACATTGAGCTGCTGACCGCCAAGACGGTAGGCAACGCGCCCATCGATTTCGACGATCTCAGCACCCAGCACGTCGCGATAGAAGGCGTTCGAACGCGCGAAATCGCTGACCGCGATCACGACGTGATCCAAGCGCACGCCCGCACGATACGAGCGAGTGGCGGAATAGACACTCGAAGCCCGCCGTTTTTGAAATGTGTCGTGCGGCGTCGGCCGCAGGAGGATGTCGATGAACATCACGTCCGCCATCAGCACCGATCTCGCTGTCGCCCTCGTCCGGGCCGTCGTGGGCCTGGTCATCGCGGCGCATGGAGCGCAGAAAGTCCTCGGAGTGTGGGGAGGTCCCGGCCTCGCCGGATGGACTCAGGGCCTGACCCGTATGGGCATGCGGCCGCCGGCCTTCTGGGCGTGGGTGTCCGCATTCGCCGAGCTCGCCGGTGGTATCGCGTTCGCGGTCGGCTTCTTGCTGCCCGTGGTCGCCGCGGCGTTGACCACCCAGATGGGCGTCGCCATCGCGCGCGCGCACTGGGGAAAAGGGTTCTGGAACTCGAAGGGCGGGATCGAATTCCCCTTCAGTCTCGGAGCGATCGCCGCGATCAGCGGCGTCGCCGATCCCGGTGCGTACTCGCTCGATCGAGCGCTCGGGCTGCCGGCAATGGGCGCAGGCGTCTACGTCGCCGTCCTCGTTGTGGGCCTTATTGCCTACCTGGTCGGCGCGCGAGCGGTGGCTGCAGAACCCGCGAAGGCCCACCGCGGAGTCTGAGCTTCACGATGAGCGCGAGCCGTTTATCCTCTCGGGCGGGGAGGCCGTCCGTGAATGAAGCGCTTGTGCGGCTCGACGCCTTGATGAACCGCCTCGTGGAGGCGGACCAGACCGGCTCGGGTATCGACCCGCTTCGCATCGCGAACGAGCTCGGCCAGATTCGGCAGCTTCTCGCCGAGGCGCCGGCCGTCGTACGCGCGAAGGGCGGCCAGAAGCACTTCCGGTGCGAAGCGTGCGGGACGATCTCGCATGGCGAGCGCGAGCCCGAGCGCTGCCCCACCTGCGGCGGGCGCAAGTTCTTCGCCGCGGACATCGAGCAGCCGTTCGTGGAGTCGGGAGCCGGCTAGACCGCGCGTTCGAGCGCAACTGTCACCAAACGAACATTGCGCGGATTGGTTCGGTCTCCATATAGTTCATCTCCCTAACTATTCGGAGGATGAACAGATGACCATCGCGCCCGAGCGACCGGCCCCTCGAGCGGCGACCTCCGAGGATGCTCGCCTCGCGGGGATGTTGCTGTCGCTCTTGCCCCGTATCGGAAAGATCGCAGGGCAGGTGGCGCACGAGCGTGGTGCGATGACACTTGAGCGCGCCCGCATCCTGTGGCAGCTCGTCGAGGTACCGCGACGCAGCGGCGAGATCGCCCAGCGGTGCGCGCTTGCGCCCGCATCCGTGTCCGAGCTTGTCGACTCTCTCGAGCGCGATGGCTTCGTTCGCCGCTCCGAGGATCGAAACGACCGCCGTGTCGTCGTCGTCGAGATCACCGCTCGCGGGCGACGCGAGATCGAACGCGTCGGGGAGCTCATGACCGCGCCGGTCGCGAAAATCATCGCAGGCCTCTCGGCCGAGAAGCGCTCGCGCCTTGCTGCCGCGCTTGCCGATCTACAGGAGGCGTTCACCGCCCCAAAGGAGTCAACGAATGTCAGGTGAAATGACACGCAACGCACGAATCCTCGCGACGGTTGGGGTGGGCCTCGCTCTTTTCCTCGCGGCCCTCGACCAGACGATCGTCGGGACTGCGCTACCGCGAATCGTCGCCGATCTGAACGGCCTGGACTACTTCGCGTGGGTCGCGACGGCCTATCTCGTCGCGTCGACCACGCTGACGCCAATTGCCGGCAAGCTCGGTGACCTCTTTGGCCGCAAGCCGTTCCTCTTGGGCGGGATGATCGGTTTCGTCCTCGCGTCCGCGCTTTGCGGGCAGGCGCAGAACATGACGGAGCTGATCGCCTTCCGCGGCATCCAGGGCATCTTCGGCGGGGTTCTTTTCGCGAGCGTGTTCGCGACCATCGGTGACCTCTATGCACCCGCGGAACGCGCGAAGCTACAGGGCGTCTTCGGTGGCATCTTCGGCATCGCATCGGTCGTCGGACCGACCGTGGGCGGTTATCTCACCGACAACCTCAGCTGGCGCTGGGTCTTCTACGTGAACGTTCCCGTCGGTGTCCTCGCGATCCTCGTCTGCTTCGTGACCCTTCCCGCGGTCGCGCACCAGGCGTCGTGGCGCGATATCGACTTCGCTGGCGCTTTCACGCTCGCGGCGACCCTGGTCCCGCTGCTGATCGCGCTCTCCATCACCCAGAGCCACGACCTCACGTCTCCTGAGGTGCTCGGCCTTCTGGCCGTCGCCGCGGTGATGGGCGTGATCTTCTTCCTCATCGAGCGGCGCAATCCGCATCCGGTCGTGCCATTCGATCTATGGAAGAACCCGACGTTCGCCGTGTCGACGGCCATCGGATTCCTTCTCGGGTTCGCGATGTTCGGGGCGATCATCTTCGTGAGCCTCGTCTACCAGGGCGTCCTCGGCATCCCGGCGACGAACTCTGGACTTCTCATCACGCCGCTGATGGTGGGTCTGATCAGCGCGAGCGTCGTCACCGGCCAGCTCATGGTCCGCATCAAGCGATACCGCTACCTCGGCACCGTCGGCGCCGCGATCCTGACGATCGGTCTCGTCCTGCTGTCGCAGGTCACCGTGGGGACGCCCGAGATCGAAGTCGTCCGCGACCTCGTCCTCGTCGGGCTTGGCGTGGGCGTCGGCATGCCCCTGTACCTGAACGCGACGCAGAGCGCGGTGGACGCGAGATTCCTCGGCGTCGTTTCCAGTCAGATCCAGTTCTGGCGGAACATCGGAAGCACGGTCGGCGTCGCGCTCCTCGGCTCGGTCCTCGGGCACGAGCTCGCCACGAAGATCGCCGCCGCGGTGCCGCCGCAGGTCGCGGGATCCGTGTCCGCAAATGCAGGCAACGCGCAGGCCATCTTCAGCCCAGACGCGATCCAGCGGATACCGCCGCCGATCCTTCAGGCGATTCGAGGCGCGCTCGCCTCGTCGCTCCACGACGTCTTCCTCATCGCCGCTGGCGTCGCGGCTCTCGCGGTGGTCCTCTCGCTCTTTCTCCAGGAGGTCCCGCTCCGCGGTCGCAACCCAACGGTTCGGCAGGCAGAGGGCGAGCAGGCTGAGGCCGCCCCCGCGTTCGGCGGCTAGGCGTGGTGTTGCGTGGCCGCACGAGGTAGCAACAGATGCTGATCCGCCTGCTTCGGAGGTATCTCGCGCCGTATCGGCGCCAGGTCGCGATCGTCACGGCGCTCCTGATCCTCCAATCGGTCGCGAACCTCTACTTGCCGAATCTCAACGCCGACATCATCAATAACGGCGTCGCCAAGGGCGATACGGACTACATCTGGCACACCGGAGCCGTGATGCTCGGGATCACGCTGCTCCTCGGCCTGTTCGCGATCGTCGCGGTGTATTTCGCCTCAGAGACGTCGATGAGCGTTGGCCGGGATGTCCGAGCCGCGGTCTTCGATCGCGTCCAGAGCTTCTCGGCCCGCGAGATGAATCGTTTCGGGACAGCGTCGCTTATCACTCGCAACACCAACGACGTTCAGCAGGTGCAGCTCTTCCTGCAGATCGCGCTCACGATCCTGGTGAGCGCCCCGATCATTGCGGTCGGCGGGATCGTCATGGCCGTTCGCGAGGACGCGACCCTCTCGTGGCTCCTCGTCGTGATCGTCCCACTCATGGCTGCGGTCATCGGCGTGCTGCTCCTGAGGGCGGTCCCGCTCTTCCGGCAGGTGCAGGTGAAGATCGACCGCATTACCCAGGTGCTGCGCGAGCAGATCACCGGCGTCCGTGTCGTGCGGGCGTTCATTCGCGTCCAATCCGAGCGCGCTCGGTTCGAGACGGCGAACGCCGACCTCACCCTCACCTCGCTCAGAGTGAACCAGATCTTTGCGCTCGCGTTCCCGGCTCTCCTCGGGATCATGAACCTGTCCACGGTGGCGATCCTGTGGTTCGGCGCCGGGCTCGTCGACCGCGGCGACATGCCGATCGGCAACCTGACCGCATTCCTGCAGTACATCATGCAGATCCTCTTCGCGGTGATGACCGCCGTGTTCATGGTCATCCTCATCCCGCGCGCCGAGGCGAGCGCGCAGCGGATCGTTGAGGTGCTCGAGACGACGTCGTCGATCACCGAACCCCCGCGCCCGGTCGCGCCGGAACAGCACTCGGGCCTCGTCGCGTTCGCGGACGTCACCTTCGCATACCCGCAGGGCGAGCGCCCTGTGCTGCACGGTCTGACGTTCGAGGCGCGCCCCGGGCGTACCACGGCGATCATCGGCGGGACCGGCTCCGGCAAGAGCACAGTCGTGAGCCTCGTAACGCGGAGCTTCGACGTCACCTCCGGCGCCGTGCTGGTCGACGGGTTGGACGTGCGCGAGCAAGCCCTCGACGCGCTCTGGGCGCGCGTCGGGCTCGTTCCGCAGACCGCCTATCTGTTCAAAGGCACGGTCGCGCAGAACCTGCGCTTCGGGAACGAGAACGCGACCGACGCGCAGCTCTGGCGAGCGCTCGAGGTAGCGCAGGCGCGGGAGTTCGTCGCCGCGATGGCCGGGCAGCTCGAGGCGCCGATCGACCAGGGCGGCACCAACGTCTCGGGCGGACAACGCCAGCGGCTCGCGATAGCGCGCGCGATCGTGAAGCGTCCGGCCATCTACCTGTTCGACGACTGCTTCTCCGCGCTCGACGCCGGTACGGACGCGCGGCTGCGCATGGCGCTCAAGGCCGAGACCGGGGACGCGACCGTGATCATCGTCGCGCAGCGGGTCAGCACGATCCTGCATGCCGATCACATCGTGGTGCTGGACGAGGGACATGTCGTAGGAAGCGGCACGCACGACGAGCTCATGCGGACAAGCGCGGAATACCGCGAGATCGTCGAATCGCAGCTCGGGGCGGCCGCGGCATGATGATGGGCAGACCTCAGGGTCGTGGCCCGGGCGGGCGGCCGCAGGCGGGCCA
>JALYLL010000202.1 GCA_030774255.1 Chloroflexota bacterium
GTGGTGAGACCCGACCGAAGCCGCGCGCGGCCGTAGTTCCCCAGCGACATGCCGAGCAAATCGCCGAACCTCACTCGTCCACCACCCGGCCGTCGCGCATGCGGATGGTGCGCTCCGCGTGCGACGCGATCTGCGCGTCGTGCGTCACGAGGAGGACCGTTTGCCCATGCCCGTGCAGCTCCTCAAAGAGGGCGATGAGAGCTGCGCCGTTCACGCTGTCGAGGTTCCCAGTGGGCTCGTCCGCGAGGAGGATCGCCGGCTCGCCGATCAGCGCACGCGCGACCGCGGCGCGCTGCAGCTCGCCGCCTGAGAGCTCGTTCGACCGATGCTCGGCCCGCGAGCTCATGCCGAGGCGCTCGAGCATCGCGCGAGCGCGACGGATCCGCTCGGCAGCCGGCACGCCCGAGAACGCGAGCGGGAGTGCGACGTTGTCGACGACGCGGAAACGGGGAAGCAGATTGAACGCCTGAAAGACCATGCCGACGCGCTTGCTCCGATGCCGCGCCAGAGCCTCCTCGTCCAGCTTCGCGAGATCCTCACCGTCGACACGGACCGTGCCTCCGGTCGGCCGCTCGAGGCCCGCGACGACGTTGAGCAGCGTCGACTTGCCGGAACCGGAAGGGCCCATCACGGCCACGAACTCTCCGCGACGGATCCCGAGCGTCACGCCGGCGAGCGCCGCGATGGTGGCACGACCCGACGCGTAGGTGCGCTCGAGGTCGATCGCCTCGACGGCGAGCGGTGCATTCACTGTGGTCAAGTCTGCCCGACGCGTGCGACCATCCGTGCGTGCGGGTGATCAACCCTGATATGCGGAAGCCCGCGACGGCCGTCGCAGAGATCTTCGTGGGTGAGGTCGAATCGTTCACCGCCGTGGGAAGCGAGCACAGTACCGATCTTCGGCTGTCGGAGATTCATTTCAAATCCGGCGCACGCAACCGCTGGCACATGCACACGACCGATCAGATCCTCATGTGCACGGAAGGCGACGGTCTGATCGCCACCGATGGCGAGCAGCACGACCTGGTGCCTGGGGTGATCGTGCTGATCCCGAAAAACACGCGGCATTGGCACGGAGCCAAGCCGGGGAAGAACATGACCCACTGGTCGATCCTCGGACCCGGCGAGACGCGGATCGCGGACTAACGCCCTCTGCGGACGAGGATCGCGGCGATCGCGATCGTGAAGAAGCCGGCCGCGAGCGCGACCAGATAGACCAGGAGCGTGCCGCGCCCCGCGAGTAGCTCGAAGACGCTGGCCAGGAACGCGAGGCCGTTGAACACGAGTGCCATCACATTCGGAAGACGGATGTCGTCCCAGTGCAGCGACCGCAGCTCCTGTATGCCCATCGCGGCGTAGCCAAAGCAGGCCGCGCCGGCGAGCCGGTAGACGTACTCGTCGGTCCCCTTGTAGCCCATGAGCGAAGCGAACGGCCCAGGGAGTTGCGGTCCCAGGCCGAACACGGCCGCCGACAACGTCGCGAGCGCGAGCACGGCCGCGACCCAGCCAGCGATGTCGCGCGGACCGGCCACCGCGCCGCGATGCGCGACGAGGATCTGCGCGAGGGCCCACGCGGCGAAGACCGCCCACAAGGAGAAGACCAGGACCAGCCCGTTGATCTGATTGCCCGCGAACGAGACGAAGCCCGCGAGAAATGCGATGGCCGCGAACACATAGGTGGCGAGCACCACGAAGCGCATCGGCGACCAGAGCCCGCCGCGGATTCCGAGGGCAAGTGCCACGGCGTACCCGAGCATGGCGGCGCCGCCGAGCTCGTAGATAAAGGTGTCGCCGCCCGCGAGGTCAGCGATCCGCGCGAACGGTCTCGGAAAGACGTAGAGGGGTAGGCCAAGAGCAAGCGATCCCACGAGCGGGAGCGCGAGGACCGCCCGCTCGAACGGGCCTAGCCGCGGAGAACTCGGCCTGTCCAGATCCAGAAGGCCGGAACGAGGATTACCGACGCGAGCCCGCCGCTCACCAGGATCAAGTTCTCGGACGCCGCGACAGTCGCGATAAAGAGAACGATCAGGTCGAGCCCGCCGACGATCGCGAGCCAGCCGAGATTACGCGGCAGCGTACCGTTGCCCGCCACCGTCTCGAGGCCGAGCGTGAATGCCCAAAGCCCCGCGAGCCCGAATGTCGCGAGCCCGCGCGGATCCGTCGGCGAGAGATCCGTCGCCGCGATGCCCTGCTCGGCGGCTATCGCCGCAAACGTGCCGTGGGCCGCCGAGAGAAGTCCATAACCCACACCTAAAGCGGTCAGCCACCAGCGTGCGTCGCCACCGACGCGCGCTGCAGCCGAAGTCGTCGCGATGGTCGCAGATAGTCCGGCTCCCGCGATGAGCGCCCAGGCGAGCGCAGCCGCCTGCGTGTTTTCAGGGTGATTGCGGACGAACCCAAGAAAGACGACCGCGTAAACCAATGAGAAGGCGGCAATGAGATATGCCTGAAATCCAGCGCGCCGCGAAAAGGCTCGATCAATCGGCATTGCGAGGCGATGCTAGAGCGAGCCGCGGTGCGGGTGGCACGGGGGAGCGGGTTGTGCGCGAGCCGTAGACCAGCCGCGCCGCCGCGGACTGATAGGAACGCGCGCGCAGCGGACTGGTAGGCGAGCGCGCGACCCCGACCCGCTACGCGGTCAGGGGCCCCTACCCCTGGGACAGGACCCGCACCGCGCCCCACGCTCAGACCTCGCGCGAGCGAAAGCTCCAGATCGCAAGCGCAAGCATCGCGGCGATCCAGGCGATCGCCCAGATCACATATGCGGCGGGCGGCGGCTCGGCTGCGAAGAACGGGTTCGCGGCGACGGCCGGCCCCACCTGCTGCTGCGCCGCAATGACGATCGAGGGCTCGAGACTCCAGACGCCTCCGCGCCAGAGCCCGTCGGTCGGCAGGATGAGCTTCGTAAGCGTGCCGACGTTCGTGATGGTGGTGTTGTTGAACGCGGCGCCGACTCCGCCGACGATTCCGCCCATCCATGCGATGCCGAAGAGGATCGCCGCGATCACCCCGCCGACCATCCCGGCCACACGCGTCGACAGCATGAGGGCGAAGGTGAGGATCACGATCCCTTCACCGATGACGAAGCCGAGGAACTCGAACGGAT
>JALYLL010000203.1 GCA_030774255.1 Chloroflexota bacterium
CTCGCCGATCCCCATCTCCTTGAACGTCAGCTCGCAGTGCTGGCAGTGGTAGAAGACGGTCGGCGCGTACGTGATGACCTGGACTGAGACTGGTTTCATCGTCTCTGGGCCGGCACTCCGCAGGGGAATCGCCCACGATCAGCCTGGTGAGGATACGCCCAGCGCACAAGTGGCCCACGAGCGCCGCGCCCCATCGCTGACGGCTTCGCTGGCAGCCCTCCCCTTCGCCGCCGTCGAGCATCGACTCCAGATTTGCGACGGCCCTTTTTGCGCGACCGTTATGCGCCCGCCCGCTGGGCGGATTACGCTGCCGTCCCGAGAAGCCGTAAACGATTACGCGGAGGAGAAATCGATGCCGGACCTCAGCAGCCTGTCCATCTCGCGGCGGCGCTTCCTTCAGGTGGTTGCGGCATCAGGTGTGGTGGCCGCGTGCACCCCGTCGAGCAACAACGCGTCGGCTCCCGCAGCCAGCGGGGCGGCGTCCAGCGGAGCGGGATCGAGCGGCGCCGCACTGTCCGGCACCGTCACCGTGTCGTATCCGGACGAAGCGGGCTACAAGCCGAAGTACGTGGAGCAGGCCGCGGCCGCGGCGAAGAAGGCCGGCGTAGACGTCAAGATCGACCTCCAGAAGATCGGCGACGACGACTACTACACCAAGCTCCTGCTGCGCCTCGACAGCAATGACATCCCCGACGTGTTCCATTTCGGCGGCAGCTCGATCGGCGAGCTCGTGGACGCGGGCTACATCGAGCCGCTCGACGACTACGTTGCCCAGTGGGCCGATTGGAGCCAGTACCCGGACGCGGTCAAGACCGGCGTGAGTTACAAGGGCAAGGTCTGGGCGATCCCCTACGGCCTCGACATGCGCTGGCTCTATATCCGCCGTGACGTCATGGACAAAGCCGGCCTCGGCGCCGACTGGACTCCCAAGAATGTCGACGACATCCTCACCGCCGCGAAGGCGGTCAAGGACAAGAACGCCGCATCGATCCCGTACGCGCTCTACGCGGGTGTCGGCGCCGACACCGGCACCGCGAATCATTCGTTCGTGCCGCTCGTGTGGGCGTACGGCGGCGACATCATCGACAAGACCAGTGGGAAGTGGATCGGCGATAGCCCCGCGGTCCGCAAGACGCTCGACTACTACCAGCGCGCGTACAGCGGCGGACTCTCGCCGAAGGAAATCCTTACGACGACCAAGCCCTGGACCTCGATGCGCGAGAAAGAAGGCAACGGCCAGCTCGCGCTCCTCTTCGAGGGTGGCTGGGTCTACGGCGGCTGGCAGAGCGCGAACAAGGCCGAGACCGAAAAGAACGTGCACTACGTTCTTCATCCGACGCTCTCCGCCGGACCGTCCTTCACCATCGGCGGGCCGGGAACGGTCTGGTATGTCACCGCAAAGAGCAAGAACAAGGACGCTGCGTGGGCGTTCATCGCACAGTGGAACAACAAGGACACGGTCGCGAAGCTGAACATCGAAGACCCGCACCCGGTCGCGCGGAGCGACTCGGCGGACGTCGCCGAGTTCAAGGCTCAGCCGTACCTCGTCGACTCGACGAAGGCGCTCGAGAAGGCGCGCTTCATTCCGACCGACGCGAACTACGGCAAGGTGATCGGCGCGATCCAGAAGGCGACCGGTCGCGTCGCGGCCGGCGAGATGAGCGCGGACGACGCCGCGAAGCGGTACACCGATGACCTGAAGCAGGCCATCGGCGCCGACAAGGTCATCACGCAATAACGGACACCGCGGTCGGAGCGGGGGCAATCCGCCCCCGCTCCTCCACCGCATCGTCCGCCCTCCGGCGCAACAGCGCGTATCTCGCGGGCCTGTCGCCGGCGGCGATCCTGCTCACGCTTTTCTTCGTCGGGCCGTCCATCTGGGCGCTCTACACGAGCTTCACAAACAAGGCGCTCGTTGGGCTCGATGCCGCCCGCCCGCGCTTCGTCGGCCTCGATAACTACCAGCGGCTGCTCAGCGACCCCGATTTCGCGACGGTCGTCCTCAACTCCGTCGTCTTCGTCGTCGGGTCCGCGGTCATCGGGCAATTCGTCCTCGGACTCCTGCTCGCGCTGCTGCTCGATCACTCCGAGCGCCGTCGCTATCGGTTCGCGACCGTCGCCTACGCCGCGGTCCTACTCGCGTGGGTGAACCCCACGGTCATCGCAGGATTCCTGTGGGTCGCGATGTACGACTTCTACTACGGCTCGCTCAACACCGGCCTGGCGCTGCTGGGTCTCGGGCCGGTCGACTGGCTCGGTCGTTTTCCGATGCTCGCCGTGATCATCGGGAACATATGGCGCGGGACCGCGTTCACGATGCTCATCTTTCTCGGCGCTTTGAAGACGATTCCGAGCGACATCTATGAAGCCGCGCGCGTCGACGGCGCCAACACCTGGCGGCGCTTCTGGGACCACACGCTCCCGAGCCTGCGGCCGATCGCCGCACTCGCGCTCCTCTCGATCACGATGTCCACGTTCGGAACGTTCATCCTCATCCAAACGCTCACCAACGGCGGGCCAGGCAGCCAGACCGAGGTCATCGCGCTGTACGCCTTCCACGAAGCGTTCCGCTCGTATGAGATCGGCTACGGATCGACGATCGCGGTCGTCATGCTCCTCTTGAACGTCGCGTTCGCGGTCGTTTACCTCAGATGGTCGAGGGCTCGCGCGTGAGCATCGGATCCGAGGCACGCGTCCAGACCATCGTCCCTCCGCGCGTGCGGCCGCTGGGGGCCGGCTCGCGGCTCGAGTGGGTGCTCATGCACATCGCGTACGTGATCATCACGGTGTTCTTCCTCACACCGTTCGTCTGGCTCTTCACCGCGGCGTTCGATGCGCAGGCCAAGGCGTACATCCGCTTCCCGAGCCAGCCGACGCTCAACAACTTCGTTCAGATCTTCGACAAGTACGCGTTCGCCACGGCACTCGGCAACAGCGTCTTCGTCGCCGTATCGACGATGGCGCTGACCGTCGTCGTCGTCGCGCTCGCCGGGTACTCGCTCTCGCGCATCGAGCTGCGCCAGAAGGCCTGGATCACCTACGGGATCCTTCTGCTCCAGACGATGCCGCTGTCCGCGACGATGGTGCCGATCTACGGGCTCGCGCGCGAGCTCGGTCTCCGAAACTCGTACCTCGGCCTGATCCTCGTGCATTCGGCCATCGAGCTGCCATTCCTGGTCTGGCTCATGAAGGGCTTCTTCGATTCCGTCCCGCGCCATCTCGAGGAGGCCGCGTGGCTTGACGGCCGCGGCAAGCTGCGCGCTTTGTTCGAGATCGTGCTGCCGGTCGCCCGACCAGGGATCGCCGTGGCTGCCGGACTGTCGTTCCTTTCAGCGTGGGCCGAGGTGCTCATGGTCCTCATCCTCGTCGACCAACAGAACATGAAGACGATCCCGCTCGCTTTCTACGAGACGTTCCGAACGGCCGGTGGGTACACCGAGGTCCAATACGGGCTGGTCGCCGCGATGGGCGTGCTCTACGTCCTCCCGGTCATGGCGGTCTTCTTCGCGACGCGGCGGCTCATGGTGCGCGGTCTCATGAACAGCACGAGAGGGCTCTAATGGGGAAGGTCGAGTACGACGACGTCTGGAAGCAGTTCCCGACGCGCGACGCGCCGGCCGTGCGGGGCCTGACGCTCGACATCGCGGACGGCGAGTTCCTCGTCCTGCTCGGGCCGAGCGGCTGCGGGAAGACCACCGCGCTCCGCATGCTGGCGGGACTCGAGCAGCTCGATCGCGGCGACATCCGCATCGACGGGAAGAGCGTCGTCGGCCTCGAGCCGAAAGATCGGGACGTCGCGCTCGTGTTCCAGAGCTATGCGCTGTACCCGCACATGTCGGTACGTGACAACATCCAGTACCCGCTCAAGGTCCAGCGGAATACGCCTGCGGAGCGGGCGAGCAAGGTCGAGCGCGCGGCGAAGCTGCTCCGGATCGAACACTTACTGCCGCGAAAGCCGGCGCAGCTCTCTGGAGGGGAGCAACAGCGCGTCGCGCTCGCGCGCGCGATCGTGCGCGAGCCGCGTGTCTTTCTGATGGACGAGCCGCTGTCGAACCTCGACGCGAAGCTCCGCACCCACACGCGGACCGAGCTGAAAGCGCTGCAGCAGCAGCTCGGCGTCACCACGATCTTCGTGACGCACGATCAGGCCGAGGCGATGACGATGGCCGACCGCATCGCGGTCCTCGACGCCGGAGAGCTGCAGCAGCTCGGCACGCCCGACACGGTCTACCAGCGGCCCACGAACCTCTTCGTCGCCCAGTTCATCGGCAGCCCGCCGATGAACATCCTCGACGCGAAACGCGACGGGGACGCGCTCGTCGTCGCCGGCGGGTGGCGGATCGCCGCGCCACGGCGCCTCGACGGTGCGGCGACCGCGCTGAAGCTCGGGCTGCGACCGGAGGCGATCGATCTCGGCCTCGCGAACCGAAACGGCGCTCATCCGGCGGAGGTGCTCGTCTCGGAACCGCTCGGCAGCGAGGTCATCGTGAACGTGAAGCTCGGAGACGCCCTTCTGAAGGTGCGCACGGCCCCGGAGCTTCGTCCGGATCCAGGCACGCGGGTCTACCTCCGTGCCGCACCCGAAGGCGTGCGCGTCTTCGACGCAGCGAGCGGCGCCGCGCTGAATTGACGGCGGCGGATCCGGGGCGTCCATCGCTGACGCTCACCGGTCGATTCGAAAAAGATCACGAGCGCCGCTACGCGCACGTTCCGTTCGACGTACCCCAGGGGCTGCGGCAGCTCCACTTCCGCTATTCGTACAGCGATCAGATCGACTCCGACCCGCTCGTCGGCGGCGGCAACACGCTGGACATCGGACTCTTCGACGAACGCGGGATCGCCGAAGGCAGCCCCGGGTTTCGAGGGTGGAGCGGCAGCAACAAGATGGAGGTCACGATCGACGAGGACTGGGCAACGCCGCCGTATCGCAAGGGGAAGATCGGCGCGGGAACCTGGCACGTCCTGCTCGGTCCCTACAAGGTCGGCCCGCATGGATGCGACTGGAAGGTCGAGATCCGGTTCGACCCGGGTCTGCCGGTGCCGAAGGAGCTCTACCACGCGGGCACGGGACTCAGCCCATCACTGCCGCCGAAGCGCGCAGGCTGGCTGCGCGGAGACCTCCATTGCCACACGCTCTTTTCCGACGGAGATTCCTGGCCGGTCGAGATGCTCGAGGCCGCGAGCGCCGCCGGTCTCGACTTTCTTGGCGTCACAGATCACAACAACGTTGCGCATCACGCTTCGTACGGTGCAGGAGGCCGTGGTGGTGAACCGATCGTCCTCCCGGGCATCGAGGTCACCACATACGGCGGTCACTGGAACGCGTGGGGCACCGATCGCTGGTGGGAGTTCCGCGAGCCCGAATCGAAAGCCGTCGAGCGGACGATGCGCGCCGCCATGCAGAGCGGCGCCGTCGTGAGCATCTGCCACCCCAAGCCGTTCGGGCCGCCCTGGGAGTACTCGAACGAGGGCGGATTTCACGCCATCGAGGTGTGGAACGGGCCGTGGGCCCAGCTCAATGCCGCATCGCTCGCGCGCTGGGACGACCTGCTGCGCCGCGGCGTCCGTTGCGTCGCGGTGGGCGGGAGCGACACGCACTACCTGCGTCGCCATGACGTGGCCCCGCGCCACGCCGACTCGATCGGCACGCCGACCACGTGGGTACACGTCGATGGGACACCAACCGTGGCGTCCATCCTCGCCGCGCTCCGAGACGGTCGATCCTTCATCTCCGAGTCGCCCGGCGGGCCGCAGCTCTACCTCGACGCCGACCGCGCGCGGAAGGGCCGCGTCTCCGTGGAGGCGCGCGACGCGGCGGGCGCGCGCGTCGAGCTGATCACGCAGGCGGGGACGATCGCATCGAAGCCCGCCGCGGACGACGCGCTCGCCTTCGAGATCCCAGAGGATGCGCGCTTCGTACGCGCGCAGCTGGTAGCGGAGAACGGAGACGTGCGGGCGCTGACCAACCCGCTGTGGATAGAGCCGCCCTGAAATGAGTGGACCTCCCAACCCGGAGTCCTTCTTCCGCGTCGGCGACCGGACCGTCGAGCTCAAGGTCCACCGATGTCTCTGGAGCGGCAAGTACTCGGAGAATTCGCCACTCGCCATCCAGGAATGCGCGAGCGAAAGAGTGATGCGCA
>JALYLL010000204.1 GCA_030774255.1 Chloroflexota bacterium
ACGTCGCGCTCGAGCAGCGCGGCCTTGAGCGCGTTCGCAAGGGCGCTCGACGGACCGTTCCAGCGCTCGAGCATCTCCTTCGAGCGCCGGTCCTTCACGAGCTCGATGCCGGCGAAGAGGCCTCGGCCGCGGACGTCGCCCACAGAGGGGTGGCGGCCGGCGACTCTGTTCAGCTCCGCGAGAAGCTTCTCCCCCATCCGCGCCGAGCGGTCGATGAGCCCGTCCTCGCGGTACGCCTCGATCGAGGCGACGCCGGCGGCGCATGCAAGAGGATGCCCGCTGTAGGTCGAGCCGACCCACAAGACGTTGGCGTCGAAGTGGTGAGCGATCTTATCGCTGACGATCGCGCCGCCCAGCGGCACATAACCTGACGTGACGCCCTTCGCGAAGGTCATGACATCCGGGACGACGCTCTCGTGGTCGGCTCCGAACCACTTCCCGGTCCGTCCGAATCCGGTCATGACCTCATCGAACATGAGGAGGATCCCGTACTTGTCGCAGAGTGCGCGCAGGCCCTGCAGGTAACCCTCGGGCGGCACGAGTACCCCCGACGTGCCCGGGATCGGCTCCACGAGGATCGCGGCGATGTACTCGGGGCCCTCGTACCAGATCACCTCTTCGACGTGTGCGAGCGCCTTCTGCACGTCGCCGCCGAAAACGGACCGGTACCGGTCCGGGTTGAGGAAATGCACGACACCGGTGATGCCGGGTTCGGCCGGCCAGCGACGGTTGTCGCCGCCGAGCGTCATCGAACCCTGCGACTGGCCGTGGAACGAGCGCCACTGCGTCAGGATCTTGTGCCGCTTCGTGAACATTCGCGCGATCTTGATCGCGTGCTCGTTCGCTTCACTGCCGCCTGTCGTGAAGATCGTTTTCGAGAGGTCGCCGGGCGTGATCTCCGCGAGAAGACGCGCAAGCGTGGCCCGGCTTTCCTCACCGAACGACGGCGTCACGTAGCAGACCCGTTCGGCCTGCTCCTGGATGGCGCGCACGACCTTCGGATGGCCGTGCCCGAGATTGACGTTGATGAGTCCGGACGAGAAGTCCAGGATCCGACGCTCGCCGGCGTAGAGCCACGAGCCCTCGGCGCGCGTGATGACGACCTGCTTGATGCCGCCCTGCGCCGACCACGAGACGAGGACGTGGTCGGCGGTGTCCTTGGCGACAGAGGACGGGTCCGCGGGTCGTTTCGTGGCGACGGCCATCGCGCCGAGTCTAGTCCGCGAGAAAGAGAGGGCCGCCGGCGTATCCGGCAGCCCTCAATTCGCGTCGAGCGCGGCTAGTTCCCGCCGGCTGTCACCTGGACGGTGGCTTTTTTGAAGCTCGTCCCGTTGATGTCCGCGCCCGCCGCCTTGAGCGCGTCCGCCGCCTTCTTGGCGAGGTCGGTGCGGAACGCGGCGTCCGCGGGCTTGCTCTTGAGCACCTGGTACGTCGTCGAGATGTTCACGGTCTGATCCCATGCGGTCTTGTCCAACATGCCGATGCCGTTCGGCGAGGGCCAGATGAGCGCGTTGATCTCGTTCAGCTGCCAGGTCATGTGACCCTTACCGAGCGTCGTGCCGGCCTTCAGCACGACGTCGACGCACTGGCTCTGGTTGTCGCGGCAGTAGATCCAGCCCTTGAACGAGGCCTGCAGGAACTTCGCGGCGATGTCCTCGTTACCCGACTTCGAGAGCCAGGACTGCCGCACGAAGATGTGGTCCTGGAGCATCCCCGTTCCTACCTGGTTGAAGTCGATGACGTTGAGCTCGGCCGGTGTGTAGAGCTGACCCGTCTTCGGGTTCTTCTGCTCGAGCACCTGCGCGTACTCGTTGTAGATCATGGCCTGCGCGGCATCGACCTGGCCGTTCAGAAGAAGGGACATGTCGAACGGCTGGGCCACGATCGTGACATCGCTCGCCTTGGTCGGATCGATGCCGACCTTGCGCATCGCGGCGTAGAGCTCGGGCTCGTTCCCGAAGCCCCAGGTCCCAACCTTCTTGCCCTTCCAGTCTTCGGGCTTCGTGATGTTCTTGTCCTTGAACGAGACCTCGAGCGTTCCCGAGCGCTGGAAGACCTGCGCGATGTTCACCAGGTCCGCGCCCGCCTCACGCGACGCGAGCATCTTCGGTACCCACGCGATGCCGAACTCGGCCGCGTCGGACGCGACGACCTGCTGGGGCACGATATCGGGACCGCCGAGCTTGATCTCGACGTCCAGACCGAGATCCCTGAAGTACCCCTTGTCCAGCGCCGCGTAGTAGCCGGCGAATTGCGACTGCGCCACCCACTGGAGCTGTAGGCGGACCTTGGTGAGCTGCCCGCCCCCGCCACCCGTGCCGCCACCGCACGAGACCGCGAGCATGATCGCGACGAGCGCGAACGAGAAAGAACGACCTACGCCTCGCATAGCAACCTCCCTTCACGCGTGACCGCGCGCGTTACGACGAGTCGGCGATGCGGGCCGATGCGTGCCACGGGATCGCGACGCGCTCGATCGCGAGGATGATAAGGAAGAACGCAATGCTCACGGTGGATGCGACCACGATCGCCGCCCAGGCGTTCGCGAATCTGAAGAACGCCGCCTCGGTGATGATGAACTGGCCAAGCACCGACCGCGATCCGCCGAAGTACTCCGCGACAATCGCACCGATCAGCGAGAGCGTGGCGCTCACCTTCAGCGCGGTGAAGATGTACGGCAGCGCGTTCGGAACGCGCACCTTCGCGAAGATGGCGAGCTCGCTCGCCGCGTACGACCGCATGAGCTCGAGGGACGCCTGATCGACCAGTGTGAGCCCGCGGAGCGTGTTGATCATGATCGGGAAGAACACGAGGACGGCCACAACCATCATCTTCGAGAGCGGGTTCAGGATCCCGAACCAGTTGTTCATGACAGGCGCGAACGCGATGATCGGTACGGAGTTCGCGGCGATCGCGAACGGAAGCAACGAGCGGCTCGCGGTGGCCCAGCGCGCC
>JALYLL010000205.1 GCA_030774255.1 Chloroflexota bacterium
ATCTACCGCGTAGACCGCGACGTACTCCGGGAATGGGGCCACACGGGTCCCCTCCCGGCCCTTCGCCCGGGAGAGACGCTCCCCCTGAGCCGCGAGTCATTCATCGGCCGGTGCATTGTCGATCGGCGCACGATCCACACTCCGGATGCCGCGGATCTCGACCCAGCGGAATACCCGATCAGCGCCGAACTTCAGCGACGCTGGGGCTATCGGACATCGCTTTCAGTCCCACTCGTGCGCCATGGCGTCGCCATCGGGGGTATCGCCATCCGCCGCATGGAGGTCGAGCCGTTCACACCCAAGCAAATCGAGCTGCTCCAGACATTTGCCGATCAGGCAGTGATCGCGGTCGAGAATGTGCGGCTGTTCAACGAGACCAAGGAGGCGTTGCACCAGCAGACCGCGACGGCACAGGTCCTCAAGACGATCAGCCGGTCGGCCTTCGATCTGCAGTCCGTCTTCAACGTCGTCGTCGAGAACGCGACGGAGCTCTGCCGAGCCGAGTGGGGTTACCTGTTCCGCCGCGATGAGGAGATGTTCCATCTCATCGCGACCAGCGGTGGGGTCAAGGAGCTTGTCGACTACGAGTGGACTCACCCCACCGCGATCACGCGCAACACCCTGGTGGGTCGGACCGCGATCGAGCGCGGGCCCGTGCACATCCCCGATCTCTTTGCTGATCCGGAATACGACTGGCCGCCAAATCGCGAGCACGGCGTGCACACCGTACTTGGCGTTCCCATTTTTAAGGACAGCGAGGTGGTCGGCGTCATCGGGGTGGCGCGGATGCAGGTCAACCCATTCAGCGATGACGAGATCAGACTCGTCGAGACGTTCGCCGATCAGGCGGCCATCGCGATCGAGAACGTCCGACTCTTCAACGAGACGCAAGCGGCACTCGAACGCCAGACAGGGATAAGCGAGATCTTGAGCGTCATCAGCTCGCATCCTTCAGAGATACAGCCGGTATTCGACGCAATCGTGGTCCGCGCGGCGGAGCTCTGCCACGCCGAGGACGCAGCACTTTCGCTCGTCGAGGGCGACACGATGCTCGACGTCGCGCACGTCGGTCCGATTCCCCTCGTCCTCGAAGGCACGCCCCGTTTCGAGCTGACGCGCGGCTACGTCGCCGGCCGCGCGGTCCTCGACCGGACCGTCGTACACGTGCTGGACCTGAAAGACGCGCCCGAGTTTCCGGAGGGCCGCGCGAACGCGCGCGAGACCGGACACCGTACGACACTCGCCGCGCCATTACTCCGCGAAGGAACTGCGATCGGCGCCCTGTTGATCCGCCGCGACGAGGTGAAGGCATTCACCCCTGGCGAGATCGACCTCATCGAGACCTTTGCACGCCAAGCCGCGATCGCGATCGAGAATGTCCGGCTCTTCAACGAGATCCAGGAGAAGAGCCGACAGCTTGAGGTCGCGAGCCGGCACAAATCGGAGTTCCTTGCCACGATGTCGCACGAGCTCCGGACCCCGCTCAACGCGATCATCGGCTTCTCCGAAGTGCTGCTCGAGAAGATCTTCGGGCCGCTGAACCCCAAGCAGGACGAGTACCTGGCCGACGTCCTTTCGTCCGGCCGCCACCTCCTCACGTTGATCAACGACATCCTTGATCTCTCGAAGATCGAGGCAGGCCGGATGGACCTCGAGCAGGGAACGTTCTCGCTTCGCACCGCGCTCGAGAACGGCGTAACGATGGTCCGCGAGCGCGCAAGCCGGCACGACATCCGGCTTGGTCTCGACGTCGGCGCCGAGTTGGAAAGCGTCTCAGGCGATGAACGCAAGGTGAAGCAGGTCATCTACAACCTGCTTTCAAATGCGGTGAAGTTCACCCCCGACGGTGGGCGCGTGGACGTCAGCGCGGCACGCGAGGATGGCCACGTCCGCGTCGTCGTCCGCGACACAGGCATTGGCATCGCTCCCAACGACCAGGAGCGGATCTTTGAAGAGTTCAGTCAGGTGGGCCGCGATCCAGAACGCTCGCGTGAGGGCACCGGCCTCGGCCTCACGCTCTCGAAGCGCTTCGTCGAGCTTCACGGCGGGCGCATCACCGTCGAGAGCGCACCCGGCAAGGGCAGCGCGTTCACGTTTACGCTGCCGCAGCCGTGAGCCGCATCGTCCTCGTCGAGGACAACGAGAAGAACATGAAGTTGGCGAGGGACCTCCTCGTGTACAACGGCCATACCGTGTTCGAGGCCGTGACCGGCGAGGACGCCGTCGCGATAACGACCAAAGAGTTCCCTGATCTCGTGCTCATGGACATTCAGCTACCCGGCATCGATGGCATCGAAGCGCTACGGAGGATCCGTTCCGACGGCAAGGCCGCGCGGATCCCGATCGTAGCCCTCACCGCCTCGGTCATGACAGACGACCGCGAGCGCTTTGACAAGGCCGGGTTCGATGGGTTCATCGCCAAGCCCATCGACGTCAAGTCGTTCGCGAAAGACGTTGCGGCATTGATCGCGAAGGGCCGCGCGTGACCGAGGGACGCGCGCGCGTACTCGCGGTCGACGACAAACCGGAGAACGTCCGTCTGCTCGAGGCGATCCTTACACCGGCCGGTTACGAGGTGGTGGGCGCCGCATCAGGGGAGGAAGCACTGGCGAAGGCGCGTGCGGAGCGCTTCGACATGATCCTCACGGACATCGTGATGCCCGGTATGAACGGTTACGAGCTCTGCCGCACCCTCCGAAAGGATCCGGCCACCGCATTTCTGCCCATCGTGACGATCACCGCAAGCGGCGGCGAAGAGAAGAAGGAGGCGCTCGAAGCTGGGGCGGACGACTTCGTGGCGAAGCCACTCGACAAGACGGAGCTCCTCGCGCGAGTGCGATCGCTCCTTCGTGTCAAGCGGTACCACGACGACCTTGCGAGCGCACTCGAGCGGCAGACCGCGATCGGTGACGTTCTCCGAACGATCGGGTCGTCGGCGTTCCAATTGGAGCCGGTCCTCGAGGCAGTCGCGAAGCACGCGGCGCGCCTCTGCGATGCGCGAGATGTCATTTTCTGGCGGACAGTCGGCGACTCTTACGTGCTCGCCGTCGCACCGCAATCGAGCGCGGATCCCCTCAGGCAGACCGTCGATGACCGCCCGATGCCCATCGGTCCGGACACCATCGTGGGCCGAGCGCATCTGGAGCGGAGGCCGATACAGGTCGCCGATATCGAGGAGTACTACCGCGGTGCGACCGGCCGCGCGGCGGACCTCGCGCGGCTCGGTGGTAGCAAGACACTGCTGGCTGTGCCTTTGATCCGCGACGACAACGTCCTCGGGGTTATCTCGCTGGTCCGTCCTGAGGTCCGTCCATTCAGCGACGACGAGATCGATCTGGTGCGCACATTCGCAGACCAGGCCGCGATCGCGATCGCGAACGTGGACCTCTTCGAGACGGTGGAACGCCAGCGCGCGGAGCTCTCGCGCTTCCTCTCGCCGCAGATCGGGCACCTCATCACGAGCGAGGAAGGTGCGAAGCTGCTCGAGGGCCACCGGCGCGCGATCACGGTCAGCTTCTGTGACCTGCGCGGGTTCACCGCTTTCGCCGAGCAGGCCGAACCGGAGGAGGTCCTCGGAGTCTTGCGCGAGTACCACCGCGCAATGGGAGAGCTCATCGTCGCTCACCGCGGAGTTCTCGAGCATTTCGCCGGCGATGGCTTCATGGTGTTCTTCAACGACCCGGTACCGACGGAACATCACGAGCTACAGGCGGTCCGCATGGCGGTTGCGATGCGTGAACGGTTCAGTGGACTTGCGACCGGTTGGCGCAAACGCGGGTACGAGCTGAACTTCGGTGTCGG
>JALYLL010000206.1 GCA_030774255.1 Chloroflexota bacterium
AGGCGATGCACGGCGAGCGTCTGCCGCAGTCCCACGAAAGCGGCGGCGTCGACGGTGCCCGTTTCGAAGCGCGTCGCGTTCGGGTTGTAGTCGCGGCTTCCGGTCGGAAGCTCCAGGCGCGAGCGCCACCCGAGGCGCGTCGGACCGAATAGCGCGAGATCGCGCACCCAGAACCCGCCGGTCGCGAGTGGCCCGTGCAGCCACTTGTGGCCGAGGGTCACGACCGCGTCGGCTCCGAGGCCGTGGACGTCGACGGGCAGCTGGCCGAGCGCCTGCGCGGCGTCGACGATCGAGATCGCGCCCGCGTCGCGGGCCAGGCGGCACGCCTCGCGGACGGGCAGCGCGTCGCCGGTCTTGCACGACACCGCCGATATGAGGAGGGCCCGCCCGCCGTCGCGCATGGCGCCGCGCACCTCCTCCAGGAAGCGATCCGGGTCGCCATTCCAGGGGATCTCGCGAAGCTCGTCGCCGAGCTCGGCGCGCCGGCGCATCGGATAGAGCGCGCTCCCGTGCTCCTCGAGCGTCGTGATGATGAGCGACTTCGGCGGGATGGCGAGACCGGCGACGAGCGTGTTCAGGCCATCGGTGGCCGATTGCGCAAGCGCAACACGGGCGGCGCCCCCGGGATCGCCGAGCGCCGCTGCGAGGTCCTCGCGGGTCGCGTCGAGCGCCGCGTTGTATGCGGCGTATCCGACGTGGCCGAACATCCCGACCTCGTTGAGCCACGTGCGGAAACGCTCCGCCGCCCGTTGCGCGACCGGGAACGTCGGCCCCGAGCCGGCGACGTTGAAGTAGAGCGAGTCGCCGCGCAGCGCCTGCAGCGCCGCGGGCGAGGTGTCCGGGCGCTCGTCGATCGCCGGTGCGATGTCGGTCGTCATGCCGTGATGATGCCCCGGATCGCGAGGCCCGCGGTGAAGAGCGCGGCCAGGCCGAGCGCGACGGACTGTCCGCGGGGAGCGCGGTCCCGGACCAGCGACGCGGCGAGGGGCATGGCGAGCGCAAGCGCGAACCCGTAGAGGATGTGCAGAAGCTCGGGCGGCGGGTGCTGAATGAATAGGACGAGTCCGAGGACGCCCTGCACGACCGACGCGATCACCGCGATCGCGATGCCGCCACGGAAGCCGGGGGTCGGACCGGAGTTACGAACGCCGAGAAAAAGCCCCCAGAGACCCACGGCCGTGTAATAAAGGACGAGCGCCGTGGCTGCGCGCCCATGCAGCGAGAGAACGACGTCCACGTCGACGCAAAGCTAGCTGATAACGCCCGTATGCTCGAAGGG
Source organism: Chloroflexota bacterium (assembly GCA_030774255.1). GTDB lineage: Bacteria > Chloroflexota > Limnocylindria > P2-11E > P2-11E > 3-1-20CM-2-70-9. Next base: position 1,280 of record JALYLL010000206.1, read on the forward strand.
TGATCGACGTGCGGCACCTCACGCGCCGCTTCGATGGGACCCTGGCCCTCGACGACGTGTCCTTCCAGGTGCATCCCGGTGAGATCGTGGCGCTCCTCGGCCCGAACGGCGCGGGCAAGACGACCGCGAGCCGGATCATCGGCGGGATCCTGGCGCCGAGCGAGGGCGAAGTCGTGGTCGACGGGATCTCGGTGGAAAAGGACGCCAACTCGGTGCGCGCGCGGTGCGGCTTCGTCACCGATCAGCCGTCGCTCTACGAGCGCATGCCGCTCCGGGCCTATCTCGGCTTCTTCGCGCGGCTCTATGACGTAGCAAAGCCTGACCAACGGGCCGCCGAGCTCGCGAAGCTCCTCGGTCTCGATGACGTTTTCAATCGCAGGCTCGCGACGTTCTCCCGCGGCATGCGCCAGAAGGTCGCGATCGCGAGAGCGCTGGTCCACGATCCGCCGGTCCTGCTGCTCGACGAGCCCGCCACCGCGCTCGACCCGGAGATGTCCCAGATGCTCCGCGCCTTCATCATCTCGCTCCGCGCGCGGCACCGCGCGATCCTTTTGACGACGCATGACCTCGACGAGGCTCAGCGCATCGCGGACCGCGTCGTCGTCCTCTACAAAGGAAAGGTCCTGCGGACCGGCGCGACGTCCGACGTCCGCGCGGCAGGCCGCCCTAGCTACACGGTCGCGTTCGCGGGCGATCCCACGTCGGCGCGCGACGCGCTCGCTCGCGCCGGCATCCAGGCGGAGACCGCGAGCGCGCGAGACGGGCTCTTCGCGCTGCGCTTCGACGCCGACGATCCGGCTTCCGTCAATCCCACCGTGCTGCGCGCGCTCCTCGACGCCGGTGTGCGCGTCGTCACCCTATCGGCAGAGGAACGCTCGCTCGAGGACGCCTATCTGAGCATCCTCGCGGAGGCACGACGATGAAGTGGTGGCTCATCGCGTGGCGCGAGATCCGCTGGGAGGTCTTCCTCGATCGCGCATCGCTCCTCCGCACCGGGATCTTCATCGTGATCCCGCTCTTCTTCGTTCTGTCGAATCGCGGGATCGCGCCGGGGCCGTCCGGCGACGTCACGCTCATCGGTCTCGCACTGCAAAGCGTGTTCTTCCCGGCGCTCTCCGGCGTCGCGCTCATCGCCGCGACGTTCACCGCCGAAAAGGAGAACGGGACGCTGGTCCCCCTCCTCGCGGCGCCCATCCGCGACTTCGACATCGTCCTCGGGAAGCTCGTTGGGATGGTCGTGCCGGTCTTGGTCGCCTGCGTGGTGACCCTCGCCGCGGGCTACGCGCTCGCCGCCTACCGCTACGGTGCAGTGCGCGTCGCGCACGCGCTGACTCCCGAGCTGCTGTACGCGCTGGTCGTCCTCTCGCTCCTGTACCTCGTCACGACGGGCAGTGTCACGATGATCGTCGCGGCGCGCGTGAAATCGAGCCGCGCTGCGCAGCAGATCGCGGGGGTCGTCATTGCGCTCTCCGCGGCGGTCTTCGCCGGTCTCGGATTCGTCGCGTCGCAGATCGGAGAGGGCTGGCCGCTCGTCGCGCTTGGCGCCGGCCTCGTCATCATGGACGTGCTCGCGCTCGAGCTGGCGCGACGCGTGTGGCAGCGCGAAGAAGTGATCGGTCGCGTCTGACCTTGACTGCCACAGAGCCAACGAATAGCGTTTCGCTTCTCATGCGGATTTCGCTCTTCGTCGCCGTCATTTTCAGCGAGCTCCTTGCGGGAGCTCGACGCGGAGGCGCGCGCCGCTAGCGCGAAGACGACTGGCAGCGTGAAGGCCTCCCGAAATGGGAGGTCTTTTGTTTTCAGGAGGTTTGGAATGGTGAGCACGGTCCAGCAAAGGCTGAACGAGGTCGCGGCGGTCGGACAAGAGATCGCCGAGACCGGCGTCGCGTACCTGGATGGAAAATTCACACCCCTCGCCGATGCCAAAGTCTCGATCGCCACGCACGCACTCCAGTACGGGACCGGCGTTTTCGAAGGGATCCGCGCCTACTGGAATCCGGCGCAAGAGCAGCTTTACGTCTTCCGCCTCCGCGAGCACTTCGAGCGTATGGCGCACTCGGTGCGAATCATGCGCATCACGCTCCCGGGCGACACCGACGCGCTCTGCGAGATCACGCTCGAGCTTCTTCGCAAGAACGGCTTCAAGAGCGACGTGTACGTGCGCCCGCTCGCGTTCAAGGCGGCACGCTCCGTGAAGGTCGCGCTCCAAGGACTGCGCGACGGCTTTGGGATGTACGCCTTTCCGCTCGGCGGTTATCTGCCGACCGGCGGTCTCGCCGCGCGGACCTCGAGTTGGCGGCGCACGTCGGACGACGCGATTCCCGCCCGGGGCAAGCTCACCGGCGCGTACATCAACACCGCCCTCGCGGTCGATGAGGCGCACGACTTCGAGGCGGACGAGGCCATCTTCCTCACGGCCGATGGGCACGTCTCGGAAGGCGGCGGGTCGAACCTGTTCATGGTGCGCGAAGGCGCGCTCATCACGCCGCCGGTGACGGACGACATCCTCGAGGGCATCACCCGCGAGTCGATCCTCCAGATCGCAGCCGAGCTCGGCATCCTCATTCAGGAGCGGCAGATCGACCGTACCGAGCTCTACGTCGCCGACGAGGTCTTCTTCTGCGGGACCGGGGCACAGGTCGCGCCATGCGTGAAGGTCGACGGACGCGATGTCGGCAAGGGAGAGATCGGGCCGGTCGCGAAGAAGATCGGCGAGGTCTACTTCGGTATCGCGCACGGCGATGACAAGCGGCACGCCGAGTGGCGCACGGCGGTGTATCGCTGACTGCGGTCGCCTATCAAGGTCTCGCGGGCGCGTTCTCGGAGGCCGCCGCGGCGGCGCTCTTTCCGGGAGCGACTCTGGAGCCACGTCGCACCTTCGCCGAGGTCTTCGCGGCGCTCGAGGCGCACGAGGTCGACGCCGCAGTCGTGCCCGTCGAGAACACGCACGCGGGATCGGTCGCCGACGTCTACGACCTCCTGCGCCAGCACAGCGGCGCGAAGGTCGTCGCCGAGGTGATCGTTCGCGTTCGCCACTGCCTGCTCGGCGTCCGCGGATCGCGCCTCGAGGACATTCGCGTCGCGCGGTCGCACCCGCAGGCGCTCGCGCAGGTCGAAGACTTCCTCCGCAAGCACCGCATTCAGCCGGAGGTCGCGTTCGACACCGCCGGTGCGGCGGCCGAAGTCGCCGAGGCAAAGGATCCGGCGGTCGCGGCGGTCGCGAGCCGACGCGCCGCCGAGCGCTACGGGCTGGACGTGCTCGAGGATTCGATCGAGACCTCGACCGATAACTTCACGCGCTTCTTCGCGGTCGCCGCGGAGGCGGACCAAAAGATCGCTGACCGAATTCCGGCCGTGCTCCGCAAGGGACCCAACAAAACGAGCCTCGTATACAAGACCGCGAACCTGCCCGGCGCGCTGGTGCGCTCGCTACAGCCCTTCGCGACTGCGTGGCTCCAGCTCAGCAAGATCGAGTCGCGGCCGAGCCGCGCCGCACCGTGGGACTACGTCTTCTACCTCGACTTCGAGGGCGACCCGACGGCATGGCCCGCAAAAGAGGCGCTCGCGCTCATGCGGACGTGCTGCGAATGGATCCAGCCCCTCGGCACCTATCACGCGGCGACGGAAGTGCTCGAACCGGACTGAGGTGATCTACACGCTGTTCACCGAATGCGAGGAGACCTTCATGCATCGAATCCCGACGACCAAAGGCGGCTGAGCCGTCTTTGGCGGTCTCCACTCGGTCATCCGAACAGCGCATCGCGGTGGTCACGGCCCTGGCGGCCAATATCGCGATCGCGATCGCAAGCTCGGCGCCGCCGCGATCACGGGCTCGTCGGCGCTGCTCGCCGAGGCGCTTCACTCGTTTGCCGACTCGGTCAACGAGGTCCTCCTGCTCGTCGGCGCCCGCCGGTCAAGGCGGCCCGCAGACCGACGTCATCCCTTTGGGCATGCGCGATACCGGTACGTTTACGCGTTCCTTGTGTCTCTGACGGTCTTCTGGGTCGGCGGAGTACTCGCCGTGATCGAAGGCGTGAGCCATCTCGCGGCGCGTGAGCCGCTCGGAGATCCGCGGTGGGCCTTTGCGGTCCTAGGACTCGCTGCACTCCTTGAGAGTTGGTCATTGCGGACGACGATCCGGA